>NZ_JAGBKN010000059.1:0-810 GCF_017498075.1 Psychrobacter halodurans | reverse complement strand
TAGGGTGTGTTGACATATATAGAATAATTGATAATCATAGTGTTATGACTAGATTAACCCTAAGTGATGCCCAGTGGGCAAAGATAGCACCGTATTGTTCAGGTAAAGAGACCGATGTTGGTAGAACAGCGGTAAATAATCGACTATTTATCGAAGCTGTTCTATGGATTGTCCGAACAGGTAGTCCGTGGCGAGACTTACCCCCTGAATTTGGTAACTGGAACAGTGTTTATAAGCGCTACCGTCGATGGGTAAAAAGCGATAGATTCAGCAAGCTATTTAATGCTCTGAATGACTCAGATTTAGAGTATGCCATGATTGATGGTACTATTGTTAAGGTACATCGTCATGGACAAGGCGCAAAAGGGGGGCTTGTCATCAGGCAATTGGCAAATCAAGAGGCGGTATGACCACTAAAATCATGGCAATGGTTGATGCATTAGGCAACCTTGTTGATTTTACTTTATTGAAAGGACAACAGCATGACATGGCTGGCGTTAAACCTTTAATTAAAGACAAAGAGTTTGGTGCATTGCTTGCTGATAGAGCCTTTGACACGGATTGGCTACTGCTAGACTTAGAAGAGCGTGGTAGCAAAGCGGTCATACCCCCTAAACGCTCTCGTTTAAAGCAACGAGATTTCGATAAAGAAATGTACAAGTGGCGTCACTTAATCGAGAACTTCTTCTGTAAGCTGAAAGATTTCAAGAAAATTGCCATGCGTGCTGAAAAAACGGATGAGTCGTTTGCTGCTAATATCTATTTAGCAGCGACGATTATCCATTTACGGTAATTGTCAACACACCCTAG
>NZ_JAGBKN010000058.1:0-905 GCF_017498075.1 Psychrobacter halodurans | reverse complement strand
ACCTCACACGTAGAGTATGACACCGACACCCGTCACTACGCCCACGTTGACTGCCCAGGTCACGCCGACTACGTTAAAAACATGATCACCGGTGCCGCACAAATGGACGGCGCCATCCTAGTTGTATCAGCAACTGATGGCCCAATGCCACAGACTCGTGAGCACATCTTGCTTTCACGTCAGGTAGGCGTACCATACATCATCGTCTTCATGAACAAATGTGACCTAGTAGACGACGAAGAATTGCTAGAGCTCGTCGAAATGGAAGTACGTGAACTCCTAAACGACTACGACTTCCCAGGCGACGACACCCCAATCATGAAAGGTAGTGCCACCCAAGCCCTAAAAGGCGACGAAGGCAAATACGGCGAACCAGCAGTCGTAGAACTACTAAACACCCTAGACACCTACATCCCAGAGCCAGAGCGTGACATCGACAAAGCATTCCTAATGCCAATCGAAGACGTATTCTCAATCTCAGGTCGTGGTACCGTTGTAACTGGCCGTGTTGAATCAGGTATCGTAAAAGTTGGTGACGAAATCGAAATCGTCGGTATCAAAGACACCCAAAAAACCACCTGTACTGGTGTTGAGATGTTCCGTAAGTTGTTAGACGAAGGTCGTGCAGGCGAAAACTGTGGCGTACTACTCCGTGGTACCAAGCGTGAAGACGTACAACGTGGCCAAGTACTAGCCAAGCCAGGTTCAATCACCCCGCACACCAACTTCGACGCCGAAGTATACGTACTATCAAAAGAAGAAGGTGGTCGTCATACTCCGTTCCTAAACGGCTATCGTCCACAGTTCTACTTCCGTACCACTGACGTAACTGGCGCAATCCAATTACAAGACGGTACAGAAATGGTCATGCCTGGTGACAACGTTGAGATGAGCGTAGAGCTTAT
>NZ_JAGBKN010000057.1:0-915 GCF_017498075.1 Psychrobacter halodurans | reverse complement strand
TATAGTCAGTCTTTTATAAATAAGATACAATGCTTTTAAAATAAAGAGAAAGATATAATCATTATGACTTACTCAGCAGACTTTCGAACGCAAGTTATAAAAAGCGTCAAAGACAAAGACATGAGCATTCGTCAAGCTTGTATTTTCTATGACATCAGCAAAACCACTTTACAGCGTTGGCTGAAAAATCCAAGTATCAAACAAACTCGGGATAAGCCACCCAGTAAAATACCAAATGAAGCACTTCTCAAAGACGTCGCGCAGTATCCAGACGATTACATGTACGAGCGAGCTCAACGTTTAGGCTGTAGCAAGTCAGGCATTGATATTGCCCTAAAGCGCCTTGGTATCAGTCAAAAAAAAGACCTTAGAGCATCCAAAAGTGTGTCCAATAAAAAGAGCAGCGTATCAGAGTAAGCTCAATAGTTTTATGCAGCAAGGCTATCCCATTGTGTACATGGATGAAAGCGGCTTTGAGGCTGAAACCATTCGTTCTCATGGCTATGCACCGATAGGTAAACCCTGTATCGACAGCTATAACTGGCAAGCAAGAAAGCGCACTAACGTTATTGGTGCGCTCTATGAAAAAATGTTATTTGCCTTAGATTACTTTGAGCAAAATATTAACAGCAGCATATTCTACCACTGGTGCAAACACACGCTAATACCAAGTCTTAAAACAAAATGTGTGATCGTGATGGACAATGCTAGATTTCATAAGAACAAATGCATTCAAAAACTACTGAACAGACATGGCCATCGTATTCTTTGGTTGCCACCCTACAGCCCTGATCTAAATCCCATTGAAAAGAAGTGGGCACAGGCAAAATTTCTACGTCAAGGCTGGATGGAGAATAATCTACCTAAGCTGTTTCATGATATGGGTTGTATCTCTTTTATTCTAGACTGACTATA
>NZ_JAGBKN010000056.1:0-921 GCF_017498075.1 Psychrobacter halodurans | reverse complement strand
TATAGTCAGTTCAAAATAAAATTGTTATGCCTTGAACAAATATCATAAAACAATTTAGATAAATCATTCTCCATCCAGCCTTGGCGTAGAAACTTCACCTGAGCCCATTTTTTCTCGATAGGGTTCAAATCAGGGCTATAAGGTGGCAGCCATAGTATACGATGACCATGCCTGTTGAGTAGCTTTTGAATGCGTTTGCTCTTATGAAATTTGGCGTTATCCATCACAATCACGCATTTTGTTTTAAGACTTGGGATTAGTTTGTGTTTGCACCAGTTGTAGAATATGCTGCTGTTAATGTTGAGATTAAAGTAATCAAGCGCAAACAGCATCTTTTCATACAGAGCACCAATAACGTTGGTTCGCTTTTTACCTTGCCAGTTGTAGCTATCGATACATGGCTTACCAATAGGCGCGTAACCATGAGAGCGGATGGTCTCGTGCTCAAAGCCGCTTTCATCCATATAGACGATGGGATAGCCTTGCTGCGTAAAGCGATCAAGCTTTCCCTGATACGCCGCTCTTTTGATCGGACAAGCTTTTGGATGTTCTAAGGTCTTTTTTTTGACTGATGCCAACCCGCTTTAGAGCATGATAAATGCCTGTTTTGCTACAGTTCAGACGACGCGCTCGCTCATACTGGTAATCATCGGGATGTTCTTTGACATCATTAAGTAGCACGTCATCTGGTATTTTAGTGGGTTTGGTTTGTCTGGTTGTTTTGCTATGAACACGCCGCTTCCAGTTTTGTATGGTGGTTGGGCTGAGATTATAGAACTCAGCCGCCTCGGCAAAGGTCATACCCTCGTCTAAGCTTTTAAGAACTTGCATACGGAAATCTAGTGAGTAAGTCATGGTCTTTATAATAACAATTGGGTTTGATAATTAGTTTATAACACTTTTATATGGTCTTGACTATAT
>NZ_JAGBKN010000055.1:0-1172 GCF_017498075.1 Psychrobacter halodurans | reverse complement strand
TATCATAATACCGCTTTTCAAACTCAAAGGGTGACACATATCCAATCGTGCTATGCAATCGTATTTTATTGAACCAATCTACCCATTCAAGGGTTGCCAATTCAACATCGTTCACGCCATGCCATTGTTCTTTTAGATACTCAATCATCTCAGACTTATAGAGTCCATTTACCGTTTCAGCCAATGCATTGTCGTATGAATCACCAGTACTGCCAACAGAGGCAATCATGCCAGAGTCAGCCATCCTAGAAGTGTAGCGAATGGATAAATACTGAACCCCTCGATCACTGTGATGAATCACATTCTTAGGATTATTCCTATCTGCTATCGCTTGATTAAGCGCTGCCATCACCATATCGGTATTCATGCGATTCGATACTTTCCAGCCCACAATAGCGCGGGCAAACACATCAATAATAAAAGCAGTATAGACCCAGCCACTCGTTGTCTTGATATAAGTAAAATCTGCAACCCACAGCTGATTAGGACGATGGGTATTAAAGTTGCGATTGACCAAGTCATCAGCACGCTTTTGATCGTCACGGCTGTTAGTGGTCATCTTACCCTTACCGCGCCAAACCCCCTGCAGACCATACTGCTTCATTAACCGCTCTATAGTGCAACGAGCCACCTTTAACCCATCCGCTTTCATCTGCTGCCATACTTTACGAGCGCCATAGCGGCATTTGCTGTCCTGCCAGATGCGTTTAATCTCACTAATGTAGAAGTCGTCATGCTGACTGCGTAATGAGCGCTTCTCAGGGCAGTCCTCTAAGTCTTTAGCACGGTAGTAGGTTGATGGGGCAATCGGCAGAACTCTACAAATTGACTCGATCCCGTATTGATATTTATGCTCATCGATAAACCTAACCATCGTCTTAGTCAGCGGTCGAGCTCCGCCTGGGCGAAAAAAGCAGCCGCCTTCCTTATGATTTCATTGGCTTGCTTAAGCTCTCTATTTTCGCGTTCAAGATCTTTAATACGCTGTTCCTGACTTTGAGCTTGTACCGATGCAGGAATGGTTTGATCTATATGCTTTTTATGCCATGACCGCAGGGTTTCAGGCGTACAGCCAATCTTAGGGGCAATGGCTTGAATGGCTGACCATGTAGAGGGATAGTCGCTTAATGCTTCAATCAGCATGCGAACGGCGCGTTCTTTAATCTCAGGGG
>NZ_JAGBKN010000054.1:0-1610 GCF_017498075.1 Psychrobacter halodurans | reverse complement strand
TTGGCTAATTGGCTAATTGGCTAATTGGCTATTAAGCGGCTCTGTTTTTTATCGCTTACTTTTATATCCTCAAGTCATTGGCATAAGCAAATAAGGCAGGAGCGCCGCCCGTATGCCAAAACAATACCCGATCGGTGTGTTTGATTTTGCCTGTACGAATCATATCGATAAGCCCGCCCATCGCACGGCCTGTATAGACAGGATCTAATAATATTCCCTCGGTCTGTGCTGTCAAAGCGATGGCTTCGTTTTCTAATGCGCCAACCACGCCATAGCCGTCGCCGACATAATCATCGTTTAGGCATAAATCAGCTGCTGTAAACTGATGGTCTGCGCCGATAAGCTCTGCTGTACGGTTGGCAAGCGCAAGCGTGTATTCATCAAAGGGGATTTGGTCGGTTTCGCCCTTGTCGATATTGATACCCATAATCTGCGAGGGTGAATCAAATAGCCTATTGCCCAGCATCAGTCCTGCTTGGGTACCGCCCGAGCTAGAGGCAAAAACAATATGGGTAAAGGTCTCATGGATTTCACTACGCTGCGCCTCAAGCTCCTTAAATGCTTCTACAAAAGCAAGCGCGCCCAGCTCACTTGAGCCGCCATATGGCACCACATAGACGTTTTTGCCAGCATTGGTCAACTGCTCTACGAGCTGAGGGATATCCTCGCCTTTGCGATGAGCACCTGCCCAGTGAATATGACAACCAAAAATCTGATCGAGTAGTAGGTTGCCGTTAGCTGCCGCAGGTGCCTGTCCGCCTAATACCAAATGACACTCAAGCCCTAAGCTTGCAGCAGCGGCGGCCGTCTGCCGGCAGTGATTGGACTGCGCAGCCCCCGCAGTAATGATGGTATCGGCACCTTTGGCAAGGGCGTCACCAATGATAAACTCTAGCTTTCGAGTTTTATTACCACCTAATGCCAGCCCCGTCTGATCATCGCGCTTCATAAAAATCGTGGGGCCACCGAGCGCATGACTCAGTCGAGTCAGCTCAATCAATGGCGTTGGGAAAAAGCCGAGCGGCTCTCTAGGTATGTGGTGATATTCCATGTGTTTGTTCACTTTTTTATTTATCGAGGGTAAAAGAGGCGGTGTCAGATCAAAGCTGGGGCAGTGACTGTCGCTATACAGAGGTTTAACTCTATTAATAGCATATAAGCCACGATGATAAAAGCAGCTGGTTTTAATATTTTAGCTCGTGACTTGATATTAGTTATAGTGCTAGTAGGCAATGCTTGGCGTTTTATGGTTTGAGTTGTTATATAGTCGATCCGCTATAAAATAAGTACAGTGCTACTGGTATAAATTTTCTTTGCTTGCTGTGTGACTTCGTCACTCCAGAGGCGGCATAAAATTCATCCCAGTAGCACGCCATAAAATCTGTACTCTTTTTATTTAGCACTTACTATATGTTAATCGCGATAAGCTGACTGGTTTTTATGGTTAGACTTAAAGTTGTCGAGAGTTTGACGAGGCGGACTTACAGACACAAAAAAACCTCAAGTAAACTAATACTTGAGGCGAAACTTGCTTAAACTTGAAAGTCTAAATTCGTTTTAAATATGGCGCAGCGGACGGGACTCGAACCCGCGACCCCCGGCGTGACAGG
>NZ_JAGBKN010000053.1:0-1660 GCF_017498075.1 Psychrobacter halodurans | reverse complement strand
TGCATACGGAAATCTAGTGAGTAAGTCATGGTCTTTATAATAACAATTGGGTTTGATAATTAGTTTATAACACTTTTATATGGTCTTGACTATATATAGTCGACTCTAAATAAAGTAGAGGCATTATATTTCAACGAGGAACTGGTATGAGTTTTTCTGGCGTGCTGTGTCTGTGCTGATCGATGCTGCATAAAATTCATCCTAGTCTCACTATATCGTTTTTATACTAAATTCACTATAGCATTATTGCCTATAGTAAATATCGGTTGATTTATTAAATTGGAATAAATAATAACTATTCATAATTAAGGTAAAAGATGATAGAGACTGTAAGCAGTACTCATAAAAGTATCATGCTAGCTATAAGACAAGCTGCAACTTTATATTTGTTTGAGAAAGGACGTGAAAACGATATTCCTAAAGTTATAGATAATTTTTTGCCTTTAGATAATTACCAGGGAAATCGAGTACCTGTAGTTGATGTCGTGAAGGAGGTTCATATATTGTCAGATGTTCTACAAGATAATTATTTAGGATTAAAACTAAATATGTTAGTAGACATTGAGTCTTTGCCCTTTTATAAAGCAGTTAGCGACTGTATCAGACCTTTTAATGAAACAATGAATAAGCTACCTTTTTTGCTAGTATGCCGAATCGTACGTTTCTTTTTCTTCTTAATTACACAATCGATTAGTGTTGTAATTACAGCAGAAAAAGAATCGATTCGTTTTGACTTCATCTCTAGTGTGACTGAAAGAATGAGTAAAAATCAGATCGATGGTGCTATGATATTGATCTATCGAGTCATGGAAGCATTTCATCCTGATATATTAAAAAAAGTATATATATCGCATCGAAATACTCCTTATGAGAAGGAGTGTTATCTATCAACTTTTAGGGTGCCCATTGAGTTTAGTGATACAACCAGTTTAGTCTATGACCTTCAGTGTAAGAATCATTATAAAAATGCTGCAGGCTTACTAGTAAAGTCCGAAGAAGATGTGGGTAAAAGGTTCTTTATTAATTCCTTATTTAATATAGTATCAGCAGAGTTTCCTGAGATGAGTTACGAAGCACGCTGTGAGATGATTATTGATACAATGATGGGTGTCAGCTTACCAACCCGAAGCTATGTAGCACAGTCGATGAATATCAGTGTAAGTACGTTAAAAAGAAAGCTTTATGAAGAAAATACTTCATTTCAAGAAATTTTAGACAAAGTTAGAAAACGGTTGGTTGAGAAATACTTGAAGGAAAAACAGCTATCAACAACGGACATTGCTTACCTTTTGGGTTATAAATCTCATAGTCAATTTTTTAAAGCTTTTAAATTATGGTTTGGTATGACACCCAAATCTTATCAAAAATTTATTTCTAAGCATAAATAATATAAAATTAACAATATTAACAGCATATAAATATCGTTTTATGGCCAATTAAAAGTACTTTCTTTTTGCATGAGTATTCCTCATAAGACTGATTTTTTAATGAGTTATCGTTAATCTATTTTAAAATAAGCATCAGTCCTACTAACATCCATGTTCTTTATGTGCCGACGCAGACAAATATAGTCAAGACCATATAAAAGTGTTATAAACTAATTATCAAACCCAATTGTTATTATAAAGACCATGACTTACTCACTAGATTTCCGTATGCA
>NZ_JAGBKN010000052.1:0-2037 GCF_017498075.1 Psychrobacter halodurans | reverse complement strand
AAGTTTCTACGCCAAGGCTGGATGGAGAATGATTTATCTAAATTGTTTTATGATATTTGTTCAAGGCATAACAATTTTATTTTGAACTGACTATAGCAGCACGTGGCATAGAATATACGACTTTGGATTGGAGTGGGCGTATGTTGCATTTCGGGTCAATATCGTTTTCTTTATGTGTGTTTATGGATTGAATTCTCTATATAGAGTATGAAAGATTTTATTCGTATATATACTACTAACGTTTGTTATACATAAAATGTACTGTATATATGCAAATAGAACTATAGCTGTCAGGGTCGTTGAAAAACAACATATAAATCCATCTGCTTGTCAATTTAAAAATATTACCTATCAAAAAAAATGGAAGTCTGGTTAATACTATGAACAAGATACTTAGAAAGAATATAGTTGCTATTATTTTACCAATAACATTGCTTGGTATGCCTTCTTGTGCTGTCATTGGTGGTGCTGATAGTGAAGGCCGTACCCAGCATGTCGATGGCGTTATGTGGAACAATAAAAAAAGTATTGACTTCAAAGAGGTGCTCAAGCAAGAAGTGGCGTCTGATAAGACTCGATTAGTATTTATACGGAAGAACGATAATCATTCTGAGCAAACAAGTACCAATATCTCCATCAATAACAGGTTTCAAGTCAGTTTGCATGCGAACAACTACACGGTGGTGGACTCTTGTACTGGAAGAAATCAGTTGAGTGCTCAGGCGACTGGTTTTAAAAATAATAACTTATTGGCAGATAAGCAAGATTATCAGTTACAAGGTGGTCAAACGTACTTTTTTTATGTCGAAATGGACGGAACAGGCGAGAGCACACTGACGCAGATAACGCCTGACAGTGCATCACCGCTATTAGCAAATAAGTCCTATCAGTCTCATCAAATCAGTCGTGTCGTACCGAATTGCCCAGCACCTGTCGCTGCTATGCCCACTGTGATACCACCTTTAACAGTAGAAAAAGAAACACCAGTGCTAACTGAAAAAGTGACGATTGATCTTGAGGTATTATTTGAGACGGATAAGGCGGTCGTACGGCCAGAGTATTATGCCAAAGTAGCTGAATTGGCTGAATTTATGACTCAGTACCCTAACACAGCAGTCACTATCGAAGGGCATACTGACAGCCGTGGCAAAAATAGCTACAACCAAGCTTTATCCCAACGTCGTGTAAATGCAGTAAAAGAAGTGTTGATCTCGCAGTTTGGAATTGCAGAAGGTCGCTTAACTGCCGTTGGTTATGGCGAGTCGCAGCCAAAAGCGAGTAACAATACAATAGAGGGTAGACAGCTTAATCGTCGGGTTGTTGCTGTTGTTGAAGAAAGCTTACCTAAACTATGATCTTCTAGCGGTTAAGACATCCTAATATTTCAGACCATAAAATTCTAAAATTTAATTGAGAAACCTAAGAGATAAAAATGAATACGATTATTGTGAAAACAAATGATGCGACTCAAACCATAGATCAAATACAAGTTATGACCAAGGACGGTAAGCCCACCATTATTAAAGCTATGGATAAGGTGAATTATGAGTTTCATGATACTGCTATCGGTCGTGCGCCTAACCATATCATCACTAAACGTTTAAAAAATGACTTACATGTTTCCTTCGAAGAAGAAGGTCAAGAAAGTGACCTTATTATAGAAGGTTTTTATGATAACCCAGACAGTGCATTAGTTGGTATCGCTGAAGATGGTGAATATTACCATTATATTCCAGATACAGGTGAGGTTTATGATTATGTGACTCAACTGGAAATAGGGGATGTTGAAGGTCAGGCGTTAGGTGGTGAAGAAATGGTAGTGCCATGGTGGACTGCAGTTCCTGCGGGTTTTCCCTGGTGGCTCGGTTTAGGTTTAATCCCATTGCCATTTATTAAAGATAACAAAGACCCTGAGCCAACTGAGCCAACTGAGCCAAAAGTGGAGATACCACCGAACGTACCTGTTGACCCTCAACCAGCTGATCCTACTGATCCAAATGGCCCAGTGAATGAAGGCAATCCTGCAACCCCTGAGAA
>NZ_JAGBKN010000051.1:0-2690 GCF_017498075.1 Psychrobacter halodurans | reverse complement strand
CAGGCAAAATTTCTACGTCAAGGCTGGATGGAGAATAATCTACCTAAGCTGTTTCATGATATGGGTTGTATCTCTTTTATTCTAGACTGACTATAACGGTAGGCTTTTTATATCTTGGAAAGTCATATCCTTGAAAGGTAACTCCCATAGGTTGAACATCACCTTCTTGAAACGCTTTGTATTCAGGATTAGCGTTATATAACTCTTCGGCCGTCATATTCAAAGCAATTTCTAAAGGTTTATCAGGCATAACAACCTTTGTTTTAGTTTGGCAAGAAGTAGCTATTAATATGATAAAAAAAGAAGTAATGAACCTTAATCGCTTCAATATATCTATCTACTCATTCAGATCAAACATCAAAGTGCACTGCTTCTTACTATTCTAATTTCTATCATTAAGTCAATCGATTTTTTGGCTGTTATAAGATTTTAAAGCATCATATGTTTTAACCGCATCAAAGCTTGTATTTAAATAACCGATTGACTTTAGTTGTAACATTTCTTCTGATGTTAAATTTGAAATATTATTTACTTTATCTATTATATGACTGCTGACTATTTCTTCAGAAATTAAACGTGCTCTTTTTCGTACTGCGGAGCTTTTTGCCTTATCTGTTGATAAAGCTACAAAATATTCAAGTGGAGCTGCACCATTTTTAAGCATACATATCTTATAGTTGATATCTGAACGATATAATATGTAATCTTTAACTTTTTTTATGTCAATTTCACTTATCTTCTTTAAAGTACTTTCATTAGGTAAAGCTCTGTTTTTTTCTTCAGCAGTGCATAGATCTATAGTGTTCTCGTACTGTTCTATTGCTGATTCTAGAGTAATTTTATCCTCTAATTGTGTCTCTGTTTTAGCACAAGCCGATACTGAAAATATGATTAATATTAATGAAAAGAATATAGTTTTTTTCATGGTATACATCCATCGTAAATAGATCTAAAGAATTTAATTTCATCGTTACTTGCTCCATCATTTTGAAGGTCAATGACAGCCATACCTGCTATGTCTTCAACTTTTCGTCGAGTTATCTTACTCACGTCTCTCATACCTTCTGCAAGCATTATCCAGTCTGTTGATTTTACTGCAACTTCTGCATTTAAAGTTGTTCCGCCTATAAAGACAGTAGCTACTCCTCCTATACCTAAAAATCTTGTTAGCCAGCTACCAAGTTTAAGACGAGAGTTAATGTCATCTAAATATTCAGATCCCTTTGCACTGAGCACCAAATTATCAAATACAGGACAAGCTTTTAAATTTTTGTTCCCCTTTGTAATCTTCACCTGTTTAGTTTCACCATCTAAGGTAGTTTTATCTGTAGAATATTGAGGCGGTTTTTGCATAACTAATAATCTCCATTCGTTGATAGGTAAAGGTGAACATTAAAGTTTTCCTCAAGTGATGATACAAGGTTTTCAGTTTCACCCTCAGCATTAGTGATTCCAAAATAAATTAACTCTTTTACCTCAGATATTGCACGATAATGAACATGGCTATAAGGGTTACCATCATCATCAGTAAATTTAAATTTAACTTTATAAAGTTCAATAGATCCCCAAGGGTCTTCATTTCTTAGATGCACTTTAATCTTATTGGAGTTAGAGCTAAAGAAAGTTTCCGTATTTCCCTCAGTATCAGTTATGCCTTCAAAAGTCTCTTTTGTATTTTCATTAATAGCAATATACGGTGTATTGGCATAAGCAATATCATTATCGTCAGCAAATCTAAATTGTGCCTTGTACATTGCTCCCGCTATCAAACTCGGCAATACCCCAAGCCCCAGCCCATCCATTCCACCTCCCGCCTTACTATGCTTACCCCCTTTCTCCGTCACCTCTTTGGCGGCGATAGTGATATTGCTACCATCAAGAGTAATACTCGCACCGCCTGCCGTTATCGTCACTTTATTGGTTGCCACGACTTCTACCTCTTTAGTTGAGGAGGCGATGTTCACATCTTGCTTGGCGGTTGCTTCCAGTTTCCCTGTATGGGCGGATAGGGTGATATTTTCTTTGGCATTGGTCATGCTAAATTGACCATCGGCGACTATATTGAGTGATTCGCTGCTGATTTGATTATGGCTATCGCCACTACTGATCATCATGTTCGCTTGAGTCGTAGTAATCATTTCACCCATTGAACGTTGAATGAGCGTGTCTTCACTGACATAGCTGCTATCAGCCGCACTATCAATCAGCGTGAATGGCGTGGATTGATGGGTTTTGGTTTGCTGTTCCTCTGCAATAGTCTCAAGCTGGGCTTTAATCGCTTTATGGTCGTTCACATTACGACCAAGTCCCGTTGCCAGTTGCGTCAAACGCTCAGTTAAATGCTGACCACCTAATGCAGTTTGGGCCAGAGTCGGGGTGTGGTGCTGGTAGTTATGCTGTCCTGTTTGCGCGTGGGTCTGCGGCTGAGTGGATAGAACAAGTGCTTCCCCTGATTTGATACTGATCTGCGCGTTGGTGGCCGCATTGATCCCTTGACGTTTGGCGGTGTCTGATGGATTGATCACGCCCATTTTTAGACTGGCGGATATCCCAGCACTGTCTACTTGTAGCTGAGAGTAAGCTTGCTCTGTACGGTGGTCAGTCACCCATTCAGATAGGCCGTTTTCAGTGTTGCGATAGCCGCTCTCGACCGCTTGCTCATTGTCAGTGGCAAACAGGCTAGGGCGACT
>NZ_JAGBKN010000050.1:0-2810 GCF_017498075.1 Psychrobacter halodurans | reverse complement strand
CTACTGGGATGAATTTTGCGCAGCCTCTGGGAACGCAGCACGCAAGTAAAATTTATACCAGTAGCGCGTTTAAATCCATAACAGTTTTACATTCAGCTAACTATATAGCGCTGGCAGGCACTGTATCGGTTTTACAGTGAATTAACTATATAATCCACAACAGCGCTTAAACTTCTCACCCGAGCCGCAAATACACGGCTGCTTTTGGGTGACAGACATAGGAACGGTCGGGTCGAGAAAATACCAACGCGTATCATGATGGGTATTATTCACTACCTTTACAAAGGCAGACAACTCGTGATGCGCTTGCAAGCCATCAGGCGTTCTAAAATAAGCTTTAAATTCGACCTGCGCGTGCCGTTTGCCAAGCTTTGCTCTGTGTTCTACAACCTCTAATCCTGCCCAATCGGTCTTAGTGGCCCATTCCTCAATTGCTGTCACATCTAGCAAGCTTTGCTGCGCGGGTAGTGTGGTTTTGACGATGTATTCTGGCTTGATAAGCATAAAAGCACTATAACGCGTGCGCATCAGACGCTCCGCTGTTTCTGCCTGTACGCCGTCAGTTTTATCCGCTTCTTTATTCACTTCTTTATTTAAAACGCTGTCATGATAAGGTTGACAGCAGTCTTTATAAAGTAGGGGCGCGGTGGCGGTCTCTGAGGCGGGGTTGATTTGGCAAGGGCAGGTTTGGAGGGCGGCAGAAGTCGACATAGTGTACTCTCATTATTTATCATTTTTTGCTGGTAGAGGCGGCCTTAACTTAGCCAGCCTTTTATCAATTCTGGCCATAGACCGAGCTTAAGCTTTGCCCAAGCTGCAGGATCACTGACCTGCTGCCAAAAGGTGTCAAACGGCGGCGCTATATATAACAATAATGCCAAAATAACGTATAGCAGCAAATACCACCATTTGTCTTTATGCTGATAAAACTTCATCGCCGTACCCGACGAGCGCTTCATTTTCATATTGGACAAATTGACGCTATACAACTCATCTAGAGCCAAATGCACCATCGCGCCGCCAAATAAAAACAAACCATAAAACCAGCTCACCGTTAAGGGCAGGTGCAAAATATCATGGCTTAAATACGTCAGCGCCAAGCCCAATATCGCCATATAAGGCACAGAATGGATAACGCCGCGATGCACCGTCATCGTGGTAAAAACATAAAACACCACATAACGCATAAAACCATAGCCTGCCAGCCATAACACCATCAATGCCAATAGGCTCAGCTCACCGCGCCAATGCATCACCAGCCCAAAAGCGAAGACAAAAGAGATGAGGTTAAAGCCAAGCTTAATCGGTGTTGAGTTGTCTGAGTCCAAGTCTGGCAAAAGGCCGCCGATAGTACCGAGCGCCGCACACATCAAAAACCCAGAGTCATCAACCAGCCCCGCTTTATAGACCGTTAAGCTCAGTGTACCGCTGACCATAAATGCAACATTTAAGTGGGTGTTAAAATTTGCCATAAAAACTCATCAATAAATAGCGCGCGAACACAACGTTTCAAGCTGCCCGTCTAGCCGTAAAAAAGCGCACCATGATACCATAAGCTGCCCATTGCCCAAGAGAGATAGTTTGATATGACTGCCAGTAACCTGCCTCCTTTGCATCGCTCAGATGCGCGCCATGACAAGCCTTTGCCGAACGATTCGCCTGTACAGGCGTCAGCCGTAGCGGCAAGCAGACTTGATGACAGTTTTGCCCAGATTAACTGGCGTGCGCCGTGGCTTGGTCATGTGCAGCAGTTAGATGCCATTAGCCAAGCCATCACTCAGCTTAGTGCGACAAAAAGCTTGAGCATGGAGCGCGCTGATACTCAAAGTTCTGCTCCTGAAACTCAAGCCCTTGATATCAGCCGTACCCAAAACACGCCAGACATCATCGCGAAAGTATTAAATACCGCATTGCATCAGCAGGCAGCTGACGTGCAGCAGCAACTGCCGCACACCAAGCCTGCATATAACCATAAGGCGCAGACTTTACAGTTTGTCTCACAAGAGGCGTTGCCAGAGGGCGAGGCTTACGAAAGTTTTATCGGCAGTACGGGCAATATCCCGACGCGTGATAACTTACACGACTTATTTAACGGCAGTATTTGGCTGACGTTTCCTAAGACCAAAGCCTTGCTAAACCACTATCATATGCTTGAAATTGAGCAGCAAGGGGTCGGTGATAGTCGAGGGCGGGTGCGCGATACCATCACTGTGTTTGATGAAAACGGCGCGGTATTGGTCACTGCCAATCCTAGTATTGGCGAGGCGTTGATTGGCTTTGACTGGCAAGGCAGTTTGGTACAGCCGCGCATGCAGTGGGATGACCCTACAAGTCCTAGTCCAAACATGCAAGCGGCGGTTTATATTTTTGGTCATGCCCTCCTTGAGCAATTGATAGCGCCGCGTAAGCCCTTGTGCGCGCATAGTGTGGTCATCAACGTCAGCCAAGATTTCTTTGCCTTGTCAACGCAGCAGCGCATCGCCTTTTTGGATGATAAATTGGCTGATTATATGAATGAATTATTATCAAAGGACGCAGTCACACCGCGTCATTTATCGCCATTGCCTATTTTAGGCGTGCCGCATTTTTGGGCCGAGAATGAAGATTCTCATTTTTATGATGATGCATTTGTGTTTCGTAGTGGTCGCCGTAAAAAGTAATAAAAATGGATTTGGCTAGCCTCTCATTAATAACTCACTAACACATTGTTACAGTTACGATTGTGCCACGATTTGACTACGTCTAGACGTTAACAAAGCACTATATATTTGTTATGGTAAAAACAAGCTGATGTCAGGTCTTACAAGCAT
>NZ_JAGBKN010000004.1:0-155018 GCF_017498075.1 Psychrobacter halodurans | reverse complement strand
ACTTGCGTTCGAAAGTCTGCTGAGTAAGTCATAATGATTATATCTTTCTCTTTATTTTAAAAGCATTGTATCTTATTTATAAAAGACTGACTATACATAAGCGACAGTATAAAAAACCGCTTTCTTAATGATGAACTAAGATAGGCTGCGTACCAAAAGACTGAGCTTGCCCATTCATGGCGCTCAGTCTTTTTTGTGCGCCAAATGATGGTTGTCGCCCGCACACAGTCTTTAGCCATAATCCAACACAACACCCAAAAAAACCAGCTATATTAAAACCAGCCCTACTCATAACAAAAGCCGATGACAATCACTGTCGTTGGTGCAAAACAAATTGACACGGAGGTGTACGATGGGAGGTTTATATCCGCGTTTTAACCAAGCATTATTGTTGACGATGGCATTGGCATTTCTGCCTGCTATCTCTGCGTGCTCACAGCCGCAGGCAGATCCTAGCAAAAAAACCATTCCGACCAACTCTGATCAGTGGCAAAAAAAACTCGGTGATACTTTTGAGCAACTACCTAAGACCGATCAGCAACTACTCAGTCGCTATATGCTGCGCATGAAACTCAGCGGTGCCTATGAGTCTGGTGCGATGCCGCGCATTACGATCAAACAAGCCTTGATACAGCAGCGTGAATATGAGCGCTTGCATCCCAATAATCCCACGGGCAAAAAAAGCCCCATCATAAAAAGTCAGCAAGCGGCCACAGCCAATGCGCAACACTACCCTGTGGCGCTCTTGCCAGTCAAAAGCAGTGATAGCGACAGTTTAAACCAAGTAAAGCTCCAATTTATGCTATCCAACCACGGTGAAGTCGCCATCGATAGCTTTAAGGGTACATTGGTGATGAAAGACATCGCTTTGACCCAAGGCAAGCGTTTTAATGTTCCGTTGACTGTGTTTGAGCCTGCTATCAAACCTGAGCAGTCTGGCAAAATTATCATCGAGAGTAGCATTGAGGACATCAATGTCATGCGCGCTATCAGAAACACCAGAGACATGACTATTGAGATTAGCGAAGGGATGTTGACACTAGCAGATGGTCAACACGTTGAGTTTGATGAGTCTTTAATCAAATAAAACGTCACTAGGTACGCGCCTGGGTATATAAATGAATACGCAGGTAAGAGACTGGCTAAAAAGTAACAAGCACTCTCTTGTCATTATTTAAGTGATAAAGCGCGCTGATACACGCCCATAAAAAAAGCCCCAATCATTGCTGATTGGGGCTTTTCGAATTTGGCGGAGACGGAGAGATTCGAACTCTCGAAGGGCTATGAACCCTTGCCGGTTTTCAAGACCGGTGCATTCAACCGCTCTGCCACGTCTCCATTGGTGCATCATTATATAGATATCATTTCATAATGCAAGCAGATAATCTAAAAAAATTAAATTAATTTATCGATGAGCATAAATCACGAATTTAATGACCGCTGGAGGCCAAATGCAAACACATATCAAGCAGTCTATTGGCATAGCCCCACTCGTTGTCATACCAAGCAAAAACCTTGTACTGCGTACCGACCTGCATCAGCTGCTGACCATCAATGATAAGCGACTCGGTCTGATGGATAAAGTCGCTGGATACTAGTGGCTCATCGGTATAGGCCATAATATCACGCAAATGAACGTCGCTGGCGGCTGTCAGTACTTCACGAATCGCCGCAATGCTGACAGGCTGGGTGTCAAAGACAAAGGTCACATCGATCGCTGCAACGGTGATGGTGGGCACACGGATAGAGTGACCATTGACCTTGCCGACCATCGCCGGTAAGACACGCTCGGTCGCAGCGATACTGCTCGAGGTCGTAGGTATGATGTTATGACCTGAGGCACGGGCGCGTCTTGGATCTCGGTGCGCTTGATCGAGCACAGTCTGGTCAGCGGTGACTGCATGAATCTCTGTCATCATCGCGGAGGTGACGCCAAAAGCCTTATCAAGGGTATCGATCAGCGGTACCAGCGCTTGGGTGGTACATGAGACGCTCGAGATAATCGGTAACGCCCGCGTCAAGGTATCGCTGTTGACGCCCATCACGATACAGGCATCGACATCATCGAAAGGCGCTGCACCAATGATGACCTGCTGCGCGCCTGCCTCAATATGCAGATGCGCCTGCTCATAAGAGCGAAAGTGCCCCGTACACTCCAATACCACATCGACTCCTAGCGCTTGCCATGGCAGGCTCTTGGGATCTGGCTCTGAGAGCATATTGATACAATAAGTCAGGCTGTTTTTGGTCAGGCACAGCTGGGTTTTATTCTCATCCTTACTGGCTACCACCAGCTCAGCTGCCACGCCCAGCTGACTTAAGCGGCCATGCGCACTATCAAACTTTAATAAATGCAATAAAATATCAGCAGGTGCCAAATCATTAATTGCCACCACATGAATCGCACGACCCAAGACCTCAAAACGCTCTAATAAGGCGCGCAGTACATTACGCCCGATACGGCCAAAGCCATTAATCGCCACTCGTAATGGCTGAGTATGCTCGCCTGTATAAGGCATCGCGGCGACGGCTGGATCAGAGGTCAGTTGATAAGTGGCACTAGAAAAATCAGGCATAAAGACATATCGCTATAAAGATAAAAAAACGGCAAATCACTGAGACGATATCACATCATCGCCCAGCCCTATGGGGTAATAAAAATCAAGGCCAGACGAATGGTGTTGTAATCGATACGCTGCTTGAGATGCTCAAAGATTGGGCGCAGCTTAACACTGCCATCATCATTAAAGTCATTGGGATTGTTGGCGACTTTGATCGCGATATAAGCGGTACCTACTGCCGTCATCACCTCATCGTCTGGGCGCAGATGGTCACAGGCCAAGCTTGGGTCCTGCGCTTTTAACTCTGCAATATGGCGCATGATGGTAGATTGCGACAGCTGCCGCGCTTGTGATATCTCAGCGATAGACAAACTCTCTTCGAGGAGCGTTTTGGTTGCCAGCAAGGTGCTTTGGGACTTATCAGCGACCTGGTTGCGGCGTTTTTGTTTTTTGTCAATCTTTGCCTGCTGCTGCTCACGGCGCTTTTTTTGTAGCGCCGCGTAGGCATCAATCACTGATTGATTCAGCGTACCGCCCGATTTTAAGATAAACTTGTCATGCGACTGTGTCAGACTCTCTTCATTGAGCATGGCATAGTTGGCATCCGCCTCTTCGGAGAGCGCCAAAAACCGCTTGTCCGCCCCGCGTGCTAGGGGGTCTAACTGCAGACTCATCTCATTCATGCCAAGTAGCTGCAGCCCTGCTAACGACTTGAGGCGTGAGAGCGCCACATAGCCTTGACCCAGCTCAAAAGTGCGCGACAGATCAATCTCTGCGGCCTCTAGGGTCATACCTTGCGACTTGTGAATGGTAATTGCCCAAGCCAGACAAAGCGGTACTTGGCTGTAGCTTGCCAGCACCTCCCCTGTCTCATCTTCGATGATCCACTCTTCTGTCTCAGCGACGACCTCACGACCTGAGTTTAGCCGCACCACAGGCATTTTTTGCGTGGTGGGCTTTTTGGTTTTTGCCGTCTGCTTGTCTGACGTATCTGTCTTTTTGGCCGTCTCTGCGTCATCGTCTGCATCGACTTCTTCAATTAAGGCTTCGCTATTGCCCTTACCATCGTCTATCTTGACAGCGGCAAAGCCAACCAGCTCCCCCATGGTGCCATTCGAGACGCCAAGCTCGGTGTTGTTTTTAATAAACATCACCTTAGCGCCGACTTTGAGCGTCAGCTCATCTTGGGTACGCACGGTCTTTTTGAGAGTGTCGACCAGCTTACTATCGCCCGTCGACGTCGCCTCAAAACGCATCATCTCGCCATCTAGGGCGGCCAGCTCTTTGTCATTGATTTTATTGACGTTGAGATTGTGAGTATACAGTCGGGTGCGCTTGATATCGACGTCTTGATCATAGGTCGCCTCTAGTGCCGCAATCGCCTCAAAGGTGACTTCCTGACGGCGAATTTGGTTGAGAATGTCATCCAAATCCAGTCCGCCATTGGCCGCCTCGCTCACTTGACGATGCTGCTCAGACAGATAGCAAATATGAAACTTGGCATCGAGCCATGCCTCAGACATAAAAGCGAACTTTTCGCGGTTACTCTCGCCGCGACTGCCAATCGGTGGCAGCTGAAAAAAGTCGCCGGCAACGACCACTTGGATACCACCAAAGGCACTGTCATTTTTGCGCACGTGTTTGAGCACTTGATTGACTAAGTTTAGCTGCTTGGCATGCAGCATCGATATCTCATCGATGATAAGTACCGCTGTTTCTTTTAGGCGATCTGCCAAAAACTGCTTGCGCGATAGATTGCTCAAATCGCGCTCCGTCAGCTCATCTTTGATGCCTATTCCTGACCAGCTGTGAATGGTGGTGCCGCTCATGTGCGTCGCTGCAATGCCTGTACTGGCCGTGACCGCCACTGGCACACGGCGCGCGCGCAAATAATCAATATATTGGTTAAGAGTATAAGTCTTACCCGACCCTGCCGATCCAGTCAAAAAAACGTTTTGACCTGTTTTTAAAATATTAAGAGCAGAAGATTGACGCATATATCCAAACCAATAAGTAATAAAAGAAAATAGGAAGTAAAAACACCGCATGGCATCGCAACCAAGTGTGCGGCACTGCCATTTAATTATAACAGCTGCACTCACTTTACAAAGCACTTTAGCAGGCGCTAACCGCATAACATAAAGTTATATGATACGAAATATATCATTATAAAAAGTCATTATCTCTCAACGCCAAAGCTCAGTACGATAGAGTCATAGCTTGGTCAGGAAGGCCAAATATTTATGTTTCAATCATCATAATACCCAACAAGGAGTCGTTCATGTTATACGCTTATCCCAATACTGAAAACAGTCCCGTCCAATTCCGCAAAAAATACGACAACTTCATCAATGGTGAGTGGGTCGCCCCCATCGATGGTGAATACTTTGACAACCCAAGCCCCATCGATGGCAAAATCATCTGCCAAGTGGCACGTTCAAAAGAAGCCGATATAGAAAAAGCACTCGATGCTGCGCATGCTGCCAAAGACGCTTGGGGTAAAACCAGTGTCGCTGAACGCGCCAACTTGCTCCTCAAAATCGCAGACAAGATGGAAGCCAACCTCGAAGCCATTGCTATCGCCGAATGCTACGAAAACGGTAAGCCTGTGCGTGAGACTTTGATGGCGGATATCCCGCTAGCTATCGATCAGTTTCGCTACTTTGCCAGTGCCATTCGCGCCCAAGAAGGCGGCATCAGCCAGATCGATGAAGACACCGTTGCTTATCACTTCCATGAGCCACTAGGCGTGGTCGGACAAATCATCCCGTGGAACTTTCCTATCCTGATGGCGGTGTGGAAAATCGCCCCCGCCCTCGCCGCTGGTAACTGTATCGTCATGAAGCCTGCTGAGCAAACGCCAGCGTCCGTGCTATTTATGCTAGAAACCATCGGTATCGCTGACATTTTGCCAAAGGGCGTGCTAAACATCGTCAATGGCTTTGGCGTTGAAGCTGGTAAACCACTGGCCTCTAACCCGCGCATCAACAAAGTTGCCTTTACTGGTGAGACCACAACCGGCCGCCTTATCATGCAGTACGCCAGTGAAAATATCATTCCTGTGACGCTAGAGCTGGGCGGCAAAAGCCCCAACATCTTCTTTGCCGATGTGATGGATGAAGACGATGACTTCTTGGACAAAGCGGTCGAAGGTTTGGTCATGTTTGCCCTCAACCAAGGTGAGGTCTGTACGTGTCCGTCACGCGCACTGGTACATGAGAGTATCTATGATGAATTTATGAAACGCTGTATCGAGCGCGTCAAGGCCATCAAGATGGGCAACCCGCTAGATACTGATACCATGATTGGCGCGCAAGCCAGCTCAGACCAATTAGAAAAAATCCTCTCTTATCTGGATATCGGTAAACAAGAAGGCGCGAAAGTATTGGTCGGCGGCGAACAAGCCAAACATGATGGCGCGCTGGGCGATGGTCATTATGTGCAGCCAACCATCTTTGAGGGCACCAATGACATGCGCGTGTTCCAAGAAGAAATCTTTGGCCCTGTGCTTGCCGTCACAAAGTTTAAAGACGATGACGAAGCCATGAAAATCGCCAACGATACCTTATACGGCCTAGGCGCTGGCGTCTGGACTCGTAGTGTACATAAGGCGTATCGCTTTGGCCGTGGTATTCAAGCGGGCCGCGTCTGGACCAACTGCTATCACATTTATCCATCACACGCAGCCTTCGGTGGCTACAAGCAATCAGGTATCGGCCGCGAAAACCATCTAATGATGCTCGATCATTATCAGCAAACCAAAAACATGCTGGTCTCTTATAGTCCCAAAAAGATGGGCTTCTTTTAAGCCTGTCTGTCACGCACTTTATGGTAGCCGCCATAAAGTAATGAGTTGGTAGATATGATGTCTATCAACTCACCATCCGCGATAAGGAGAATGCAACGTGAGTAATAAAATGAAAGCGGCCGTACTACATGAGTTCGGACAACCCTTGCAGATTGAAAAAGTGGATATCCCAACCCCAGGTGCCGGTCAAATTGTGGTAAAAATGCAAGCTTCTGGCGTCTGTCATACTGACTTACACGCTGTCGAAGGTGACTGGCCTGTCAAACCAAATCCGCCATTTATCCCAGGCCATGAAGGCGTCGGATTGATCACAGCTGTCGGCGACAACGTCCACCATGTCAAAGAGGGTGACCGCGTCGGTGTGCCTTGGCTCTACTCTGCCTGTGGTCACTGTACGCATTGCCTAGGCGGCTGGGAAACGCTATGCGAGCAGCAAGAAAACTCCGGCTACTCAGTAAATGGCAGTTTTGCCGAGTATGTCTTGGCCGATGCCAACTATGTCGGCATCATCCCTGAGGGCGTCGACTCTATCGAGATTGCCCCGGTGCTGTGCGCAGGTGTCACCGTCTATAAGGGTCTTAAAATGACGGATACCAAGCCTGGCGACTGGGTGGTGATCTCAGGTATCGGCGGACTTGGACACATGGCCGTTCAGTACGCCATTGCCATGGGCCTTAATGTCGCGGCGGTCGATATCGACGATGAGAAGCTTGAATTTGCCAAAAAACTGGGCGCCAAAGTCATCGTCAATGCCAAAGATACCGATCCTGGTGAGTATCTCCAAGAGCAGATCGGAGGCGCTCATGGCGCCCTTGTGACAGCAGTATCGGCCAAAGCCTTTGACCAAGCGCTAAGCATGCTCCGCCGCGGCGGCACCTTAGTGTGTAACGGCTTACCAACGGGCGACTTCCCTGTCTCTATCTTTGATACCGTGTTAAATGGCATTACCATTCGCGGCTCGATCGTCGGTACGCGCCTAGACTTACAAGAGTCGCTAGACATGGCAGCGGCAGGCAAAGTCAAGGCTACCGTCGCGGCTGAGCCACTTGAAAATATCAATGATATCTTTGCGCGGATGCGTGATGGCAAAATCGAAGGTCGCATCGTCATTGACTATAGCATGTAGGCTCATGACGGTGTGATGGGACTGTGATGCTTTAGGCTGGTTCTCTTTTAGCGCAGCACTGGCTTGTTGTATTTTATTTAGCCCTCTTAGTCGTATCGTTTTCACTCACATGCTATCTTTGGTGTGAATGAAGAGGGTACGACTTTTTATATACCTCTGATTTTATACAGATATTTAAACACTTTACCCAGTTTATTCAGTCAAGACACACCACAAATGATAAGGACATCATGATGAAAGTCACTGCTACCCCATCTTGTAAAGCACTGATCGACTTACTAAAATCCAAGCATGGCGAGCTGATGTTTCATCAGTCTGGTGGCTGCTGCGATGGCAGCTCACCCATGTGTTATCCACTAGGCGAGTTTGTCGTGGGCGGCCAAGATGTTTTGGTCGGCCAGCTGGCAGGATGTCCTTTTTATATGGGCAAAGCCCAGTATCAGCTATGGCAACACACCGATCTTATCATCGATGTGGTCGATGGTCGCGGCGCCAGTTTTTCGCTGGAGATACCCGAGGGCAAGCGCTTTATCGTGCGCTCTGAGGTGTGCAAGGTATAGCTGGCAGTTGTCGATGCTACACACCATCATTGCCTCTGTCATATTGCTACAGTCTAAAAGCTGACTATCAAAAACCTATCTGCGGATAAAAACCATTTAACATCGCTATGACTTTGGGTCTATACTGATTGACGTCTGTATCGTCTGGGTCATCACACCCAGCTCAATTAGCATGGAAGCTAAGGAAATATCGTATGGAATCTGATGCAATTTTTGACTACGTCATCGTCGGTGGCGGCTCTGCAGGCTGTGTGCTTGCCAGCCGCCTGACAGAAAACCCAGACATCCGTGTCTGCTTGTTAGAATACGGCGGCGCAGGCAAAGACCTTGCGGTTCGGGTACCAGCTGGACTTATCCTCATGGTGCCAGGCAAGCCGCTAAAACTCAATAACTGGTGCTTTCACACCACCCCACAAGAGCACCTTAATAATCGTAAAGGTTTTCAGCCGCGTGGTCAGTGTTTGGGCGGCTCATCCGCCATCAATGCCATGATTTATACGCGCGGCAGTGCGCTTGATTATGAGCGCTGGGTTGAGCAAGGCTGTACAGGCTGGGGGTTTGACGATGTCCTCCCCTACTTTATCAAAGCTGAAAACAACATCCACGGCGCAGATGCGCTACATGGCGATAGCGGGCCTTTGCACGTCAGTGACTTGCTCAGTCCGCGCGATATTTCCAAAGCCTTTGTAAAAGCGGCCATCGCCAATGGTTTAGATCACAACCCAGACTTTAATGGCAAAAAACAAGACGGCGCAGGCTTATATCAAGTCACGCATTTTCATGGTGAAAAGCAAGGTCAGCGCTGCTCTGCCGCCGCCGCTTACCTGCATCCAGTACAACGCCGGCCAAACCTCACTGTCATTACCCATGCTCAAGCCAACCGCGTTATTTTTGAAGACAAAAAAGCCGTTGGCGTCGCTTATGAAAAAGACGGCGTCGAGCATACCGTCATGGCACGTCATGAAGTGATTTTATCAAGCGGTGCTTTTGGCTCACCCAAAGTCCTGATGCTCTCAGGTATCGGCCCTGCCGAGCATCTACAGTCCCACGGGATTGAGGTAATCGTGAATGCGCCCGAGGTCGGCGGTAACTTACAAGACCATCTAGACGTGGTGTTTGATTATGAGGTCAATACCACCGACGTCATCGGTATTGGTATGGCGACGCTATCAACCTTGGCCAAGAGCATTCGGCAATGGCGCAAAGACGGCACCGGCCTACTGTCCACCAACTACGCAGAAGCAGGCGCTTTCTTCAGTGTCGGTGATGCCCCAAAACAATGGCCCAACATCCAACTGCACTTCGTCATCTCGCGCGTCATCGAGCATGGCCGCGATCTCAAACGTGGATTTGCGGTTTCGTGCCATACTTGCTACTTGCGCCCTGAAAGCCGAGGGACTGTCCGGCTGGCATCGGCCGACCCTGCTGATGCCGTTCTGATCGACCCCAATTATCTGTCGCACCCCAAAGACGTAGAGTATATGGTGGCTGGCGCCGAGCGCACTCGCGCCATTATGCAAGAGGCACCCATGGCCACCTACATCACAGAGGACTACCCTGCGCCTTATATCAAAAAAGACGGCATGCTTGGCTTTATCCGCAACAAGTCAGACACCATCTACCATCCTGTCGGTACTTGCCGCATGGGCGCAGATGACGACTCAGTCGTGGATTTGGCATTAAAAGTACGCGGTGTCAGCGGATTACGAGTCGTCGACGCCTCTATCATGCCGACACTAATTAGCGCCAATACCAATGCGCCAACGATTATGATAGCGGAAAAAGTCGCTGATATGATTAAGGCTGAGCATCATAGCGCTTAGTACAATATCCTCAAAGTTTCAACGTCTATAAAAAATCGACCGATCAATTTACCAAAAAAAGAGCCACCAGATTACTCTAGCAGCTCTTTTTTGGACTCAAAAACTCAGTCTAAGCTCTGATTAATCAGAGCAAACTATTTACCGCTTCAACCACAGCGTCAGTGGTAATACCAAACTCTTTATACAAGTCGCTGGCTGGTGCTGACTCGCCATAAGTGGTCATACCGATGACTTTGCCATCTAGGCCAACGAACTTGTACCAGTAATCTACATGGGCAGCTTCTACCGCTACGCGAGCGCGGATAGTGGCAGGCAATACAGTGTCACGGTAGCTGGCTTCTTGCTCCATGAAAATCTCGGCACATGGCATAGAGACCACACGCACGCCAACACCATTTTCGCTCAACGTTTCATACGCTTCCATAGCCAAGCCAACTTCTGAACCTGTGGCGATGATGATTGCTTTTAGCTCGCCTTGCTCTTTTGCTAGTACGTAACCGCCTTTGGTGATGTTCGCTACTTGCTCGCTATCACGCGCTTGATGTGGCAAGCTCTGACGGCTAAAGATCAAGGCAGATGGATTGTTTGCTGACTTAATCGCTTCTACCCAAGCCGTCGCCGATTCGGTCGCATCGCAAGGACGCCATGTGCGTAGATTCGGCGTGGTGCGTAGGCTAGTCAATTGCTCAACGGGCTGATGCGTTGGGCCATCTTCACCTAGACCGATAGAGTCATGCGTGTAGACGTGGATGATGCGCTGCTTCATCAATGCGCCCATACGTACGGCGTTACGCGCGTATTCCATAAACATCAGGAAGGTCGCCACGTAAGGGATAAAGCCGCCATGCAATGCGATACCATTGGCAATCGCAGTCATACCGAACTCACGCACGCCGTAGTAGATATAGTTGCCGTCGCTGTCGGTCTCAATCCCCTTTGCGTCTTTAAACAGCGTTAGGTTCGAGCCTGCTAGATCCGCTGAACCGCCTAATAATTCTGGCAATAATGGTTGCAAGGTATTAATCGCATTTTGACTGGCTTTACGACTGGCGACATCACCGCCTGCCTCTTGGGTTTGCTGAATATAGTCTCTTGCTTGGCTAGCAAAATCAGCTGGCAATTCGCCATTTAGGCGGCGTAATAGCTCGTCTGCCAGTTCTGGGTAGGCTTTTTTGTACGCTGCAAAGTCAGCATCCCAGTTCTTTTGCTGCACATCGCCTTTGGCTTTGGCATCCCACGCTTCATAGATTTCATCGTCTAGCTCAAATGGGGCATGTTTCCAAGACAGCGCATCACGAGTCAAGGCGATCTCGTCATCACCAAGTGGCGCACCATGGCTAGCCGCTAGACCTTGCTTGTTCGGACTACCAGCACCGATGGTGGTTTTACAGATGATCAAGCTTGGCTTTGCCGTTTCGTTAATGGCCTGCTCGGTGGCCGTGGTGATCGCGTTTGCATCATGACCGTCGACGGTGATGACTTGCCAGCCATAAGACTCAAAGCGTCCTTTGGTATCGTCGGTAAACCAGCCCTCGACATTACCGTCGATTGAGATGCCATTGTCATCATAGAAGAAGACCAGCTTGCCAAGCCCTAGCGTGCCTGCGAGCGAGCACACTTCGTGGCTGATGCCTTCCATCAAGCAGCCATCACCCAAAAACGCATAGGTATGATGATCGACGATGTTATGGCCGTCACGGTTAAACTGGGCGGCAAGGGTTTTTTCGGCAATCGCAAAACCAACGGCATTGGCGATACCTTGGCCGAGTGGGCCTGTGGTCGTCTCAACACCAGGGGTATAGCCATACTCAGGATGACCTGGGGTTTTTGAATGCAGCTGACGGAAGCCTTTTAGGTCATCGACACTGACGTCATAACCAGTCAAATGTAGCAATGCATAAATCAGCATCGAGCCATGACCATTTGATAAAACAAAACGGTCGCGGTTGTGCCAGTTAGGATCGGCAGGGTTGTGCTTTAAAAATTTACGCCACAAAACCTCGGCAATATCGGCCATGCCCATCGGCGCGCCCGGGTGCCCTGAGTTGGCTTTTTGAACCGCATCAAACGACAGTACACGGATGGCATTGGCTAGTTTACGTTCGCTAATTGGAGCTGGCATAGAGTGTCCTAATATTCGAATCAGAAATGTGGAGCATAAGAGAAGGGTTTACTCGAGGATAGTCTGCCAAAAACGCCTGACGCATCATCGACAGACAGACGATAAAGTCAAAGTGCTATATTAACATATTTGCCATCAGGCACGCTAAAAATGCGCTGATAGAATCGTTTGTATTTAATCATCATTTGTATCAGTTTTTTCAAACCAACACGGATCAAAAAAACCGCGAGCCCATGGATGACTCGCAGCTTAGATAGCAATGTAGAGGGCAATTTAGAAAAACATCACTGCATTAAACCAAAATGGTCTCAGCGCCGCCCATATATGGACGCAGCACTTCTGGAATGCTAATACTACCATCAGCGTTTTGATGGTTTTCCATCACTGCCAGCAGCGTACGGCCAACAGCAAGGCCTGAACCGTTTAGCGTATGAGCAAGACTGGTTTGTTTGCCATCTTTGACTCGCGTGCCCATGCGGCGTGCCTGAAAGTCGCCGCAGTTTGAGCAGCTAGAGATTTCGCGATAGGTATCTTGGCTTGGTAGCCATACTTCGATGTCGTAGGTTTTTTGCGCAGCAAAGCCCATATCACCAGTACACAGCTGTACCACCCGATAAGGCAGATTTAGCTGCTGCAAGATATCTTCGGCTTGGCCTGTCATCGCCTCAAGCAACTCATCTGACTGCTCGCTAGTGGCGATATTGACCATTTCAACTTTTTCGAACTGATGCTGACGAATCAGACCACGGGTATCACGGCCATGCGAGCCAGCTTCACTACGGAAGCATGGCGTATGGGCGGTAAACTTCAATGGCAGCTCTTTGATATCCAAACGCTCGCCGCGCACCAAGTTGGTCATTGGCACTTCTGCAGTCGGAATCAGATAAAAATCCATCTCATCGTTATTGGTATGATTGGTCAGTTTAAACAAATCCTCTTCAAACTTTGGCAGCTGGCCGGTGCCTTTTAGGCTCTCGCTATTGACGATATAAGGCACATAAGTCTCAAGATAGCCGTACTTGACCGTATGAGTGTTCAGCATAAACTGAATCAAAGCGCGATGCATCTGCGCCAGCTGTCCTTTTAGCACATTAAAACGACTACCGGTCAGCTTGGTGGCCGCTTCAAAATCTAGCATGCCCAAGGTTTCACCGATATGGGTATGGTCTTTGATGTCAAAATCAAACTGACGCGGCGTACCCCATTTGCGCACTTCGACATTATCATCCTCTGACGTTCCGACAGGCACATCTGCTGCTGGAATATTAGGGATTTGCATGGCCGCTTGTGTGATGCGCTCTTGCAAGGTGCGCAGCTCATCTTCTGCCGCCTTAATCTCACCACTGATGCTTTGCATTTGGGCCAGTAGCTCGCTGGCATCTTCGCCTGATTTTTTTAGCACGCCCACTTGCTTTGCCCCCGCATTACGGCGCGATTGCAGCTCTTCGGTTTTGACTTGTAGCGATTTACGCTCGGTTTCGATATTTTGCCAAAAAGCCATATCAAGCTCGTAGCCACGAGTGGCTAGCTGCTGTTGTAAATCACTTAAATCGCCGCGTAAGAGTTTCGGATCAATCATAATAGTCGCCTGTAACGCTAAATGTGGGTAAAATTTTAATAGGGCGTGTTGATAATCAGATCAGCCAATCAGAGCATTCTGTCAGGCCAATTCCGCTAAGATAATAGACTTACATGGCCTGTTAAAGAACCATCGCATTATCCTAAAATGGTTCTGATGATTGTCTTCATGACGCACTGATGGATATCAAGCCGCCTGATGTACCATGCTGGTTATAAGAATATATAATAGCCGCTATGATACCAAGACCCAGCAGATTTGACCATGTTTTGCCTATATTTTGGCGATGTTCTCAGTGATATCGCGATAACGCCCTAACAAGACTTTTGTGGTGCCATATTCACGCCGTAGCGCTTGTTATGCTGGAGTGGTTTTTATTTTATATAAATACCACCTGAGCACAGCGCATCCATAGAAATATAAGACCAATCCCGCCATCGCACCGCTTATATGTTTCATTTAAGAGCGCTTTTCGGTAAGATAAGCGCATATCTTTTTTCTGTCTTTAGCCAAGTATGGCGACGCTGTCCTGCTTTGGCGATCGAAACCCAACGCTGTTAACACAAGTATCTGAGAAACCTCTATGGCCCTGTACCCTTACACGCTCCAACCCATCGCCTTAAACCTCACCGAGGCCGAATTTCATCAAGCACAGTATGAGCTGTTTGCCAGTGCGAGTCCCTCATTTGGTTTATCCAGTTTTAAGACCAAAGAATGGGTCGTCATGGCCGTGGTCGTGATACTAGCGATTGCAGGTTTGGTGTTTGTCACAGGCTACTCTACGATTATCTTTTGGTTAATGCTGGTGGCCGTGGTGATTTATGTACTGGTGCGTACCCTTGGTTTTAAATGGTACGTCAAAAGAGAGTTTGAAAAACAAGTGGCCGATCAAGAAATGCCCGATGAGATGCGCCAGATGAAACTGGGCGTACAAAAGCACGGACTGGTGATGGCCATGCCTGTCAATCAACCAGAGATGTTTAATAGCAATCAGATGCGCGGCATGCAGATGCGTGCAGGCAAAACTCAGCAAGCCGTCATTCCATGGACTGCTGTCAAAAGCTGGGATGAAACCGACGATTACATTTTTATGATGTTTGAGGTTAAAGGCCAACAAGGCAGCCAGATTGTCCCAAAACGCCTACAAGCGCAAAAGTTTCCGATCGATACCGTGCGTCAGCATCTCCAAGAAGTGGTGCCTGTCAAAGGCTTAAACCCTGAAAGCTTGCAACCGCCTGCTTAATAATATTTTTTTAGCAGCTTATGATACAAAAGCGCTCTATACTCTTAGGGCGCGCCTTGGTTCTAAATAACCAATCACATGGTTAAAATTAATGAATTTAACTTATCCATGATGTTTTGCTATGATAGTCACCAGTAGAAGAAAAAAGGGTTTAGAAGTCCCAAGAAAGTAGGTGTGAGGACGATACCTACTTTTGATAGTAAATACCTTTGTTTATGATACTGATTATCGGCCGCCTCATAGGCAACTGACAGCTGGTTTGGTGCGAGTATCGCCGTATCATTTATATTGTTATTTTTTTTGGTAAAACGGCTATATTATATGAATGAGCATAGCCACGTAGCCCATGACTTGCTACACTCTTAGTCTTCTTTATTATCAAGCTTTTTAGTGGTTTTTTGGTCATCTTTTTGGTGACTCAAGATTACGTACGCTACTAGGCTTTTTAATACGACTTTTTATTGAACACTCAAACTATAAGGATAATATCATGAGTAATAATGCAACCAACCAGATTGGCCTAGAAAAAGCAGACATGAGCGAAGTCATCAGCAAGCTAAACGACTTACTATCAAGCTATCATATGTTTTATATCAACGTCCGTGGTTATCACTGGAACGTCAAGGGTGAGCACTTCTTTACTTTGCACCCACAGTTTGAAGAGCTATATACCAGCCTACAAGTAGAGATCGACGAAATCGCTGAGCGTATCTTGACATTAGGTGGTACGCCACTACACGCTTATAGCGACTTTGCTCAGCACACCAGCATCTCTGAAGACAAAAACGTCAAAGATGGCAACGCTTGTGTAAAAGGTGTGGTCACTGGCCTAAAAGCTTTGATCGAAGAGCAGCGCGACGTGTCATTAGTGGCCGAAAAAGCCGAAGACCAAGGCACAGCAGACTTGGTCGATGAATACGTACAACAGCAAGAAAAACTGATCTGGATGTACAATGCGTTTTTGGGCTAAGGCTATAAAATACGCCGCTTATACTTATACATAAACACTAAAAATATAAGTACAAAAAACATAAGCATTAAAAAAGCACCCAATGGGTGCTTTTTTTTGGTTCAAAACACTTAGGCTGCTTACTTTTGAATCCACTGACGGATTTTTTCGCGCTCCGCAGGGGTCGCCTGTAGCCATAGCTGCATAAAGCTATCAAGAGTATTACCGGTTTGCACAGCCGCTGGCACAGATTGCGCGGTGCCTGTATTGATACTACTCTGGGCCGGCTGAGTTGCTGGCTGCTCTAAAGCGGCAATCGCTCGCTGGTTTTGTCGCTCAGCGTCACCTGCACCACCAAACACGCCGCCGATGGCTTTACCCAAGCCTGAGAACAGTCCGCCTTGTTGATTGCCGAGACTTTGCTGGCTGGCGATCACGGTATTATTTTGCTCTACAGCCAATGTCGGACGTTTGGCGTACTCTCTCGCTGCTTCGTACGCTTCTGGCTGGTTTGGCATGGTCAGACGATAGGTCTGATTGTCTGCTAATTGCGCGGTCACACTGACATTGCCTGAGCGCAAATAGTCGTGCTCATCACGGCGCAAGTTGTACAAACGGTCGTATTTGGCCGTAATCGCATGCGTACCAGGCTGCAACGTAAACTTCTTTGTGAGCGGCTGAAAGGCACTCTGCTGCACTTCTTGACCATTGATGGCAGTGACCTTGATATGATCATCGACCAACAGCGTCACGGCCGCGTGCGATAGCATAGAGACAGAACCTGCCCCTATGAGCAAAGCACTGGTGGTCAGTTTTTTTAACAAAGAAGCATGTGGTTTCATAAGTGGGTCCAGTAGTCATGTGGCGTTTTAGAGAATAAAGCGGGTTGGCTAACAGTTGGCAAACAATGGGGGAAAACCGTTGTTTTTTGTATGACAGCGTATGGGGTTACTCATAACATACGCCATTATTTATCGCGCATTCAAACTTATAAAAAGCAATCAAACCTATTAGAAGTAAGAACAACGCCGCCTAAAAGTCGAGTGGCATGGTATGTTGGTCTTGCTCTGCTGTGCTGTTATCTACTTGCGTCTCTTGAGCAATATCTGCCAGCTCAGCGGCCAACGTTTGCTCATCGATGGTACGCAGCGCATCACTGATGACGGCTTTGGAGATATTGCTGCGGCCAAGATTGGAAAACATGGGCTGAATATAATTGAGCACGTCCATCATCGCACCGATACGGTGTGGTCCGTCGGTCAGCAAGTGATCGATGATACGGTCGTCAAACTGCCAGCCACGGCGGCGCAAGATAGATTGCAGCAGCGCTTGACGGTCAGCGAAGTCATGGCCATTAGGAACCTTAAAGGTCGGCGATTGAGCCAAACGCGTCAGCAAGTCCCTTAGCCCAAACGGTAGCTCACTTGCAGGTTTGTTGGCAGCAAACAATAGCTGGCGCTGCCCCTCTCGGCTACGATTGATCAGATGAAACAAAGCCTCTTGCCACTGGGTGCTTTGCTCTAGCACCTCCAAGTCATCAATGGCGATTAAATCAAAGCTTTCTAACGACGAGAGGACATGGACATCTGTATGAATCAGCTCATTGAGCGACAAGCAGATAGCCGTCTTATCCATTTCTATATACGACTCACAAATAGCGGACAACAGATGAGACTTGCCCGTCGCAGGACTGCCAAACAGGTATAACTGACCGATCAGGCCGACATGTAGCTGCCTGACTGCATCAATAATCGACATCCAACCAGGACCTGCAAAATCGCTAAGACTTGCATCGTGCTTAATGTCCAGATTGAGACTTAGCTGTGCTTCTGCCATGAATCATCAACTCGGTTTGCGTAGCGCAATCACTAAAAAGGCTAAACGACTAATATTTTTAAACTGACTTGGGTAGCTTGTGCTTTTATGAACGCTGACCCAAGCCAACCTAGGAACGATAAATACCGTGAATACTGCGCCTATATATAACATATTTGTAAAATGACTGACAAGTCTTTTACCCTTTACCTTGCATCAATCGGCATTCACGCTCATACAATCCATGTTATAACTTTTATCACTCATCATTCGGGCGTATCCTCATTTCAAAATAGTGATGACACGAGAGAAATAAAACCCTGAGACACATGAATCATTGATCCTTAAACAATGTTAGTTGCTTGTGGCCTTTATACAGATCGGTTGAGCGATAATAATCATACACATGGCGAAACAACACATTCAGGACAGCTGACACAGGCAGTGCAATCAGCATCCCGACAAAGCCTAATAAGCTTGCCCCTGCCAATACCGCAAAGATAACCCACAGCGGCGATAGACCAATCTTATCCCCCAACAACAGTGGCTGCAGGATATAGCCCTCTGCTGCTTGCCCCACCAAAAACGCCCCAACAATCAATGCCAAATAGGTCCAGTCTAGCCCAAACTGAAACAAACAGGCGACAATGGCCGCGATAAAACCGATACCAAACCCCAAGTAAGGCACAAAGCTTGCGATACCTGCCACCATCCCGATGATCAGACCCAGCTCAAGGCCGATAAGCTGCAACTGCACCGCATATATCGCGCCCAGTAATACCATGACCAGCAGTTGACCTTTGATAAATGCCATCAATGCACGGTCGCACTCATGCGCTACCTGTAACACTTTTTTGCAATAGGGTGCTGGTATGGCCATCTTCCAAGTCTGCAACCGCTGATCCCAGTTGAATAAAAAATAAAAAGTCAAAATCGGTACTAATACGATAAGACCTGCATTGTTGATAAAGTTCATACTAGAGGCGATGATTTGACTCATCATCGTACTGGCATCTGCAAACTTATAGTTCGTCTGCATATAGTCGACCAAGGTTTCAGAAAACCCTTTGGCTTCTAGCTCAGGCAAACGAATACGGCTGTTATTAGCAAACCATTCACGCACGACTTGATTGTACCAATTTAACACCTTTGGCAGATATTCCCAAGCCGCTTGCAGCTGATGCCATAACGTCGGTACCAGCCACCAAAGCAGCAGCACCATACCCAGCGTGATGGTGGCATAGACAATGATAATCGCCACCCAGCGCTTGATATATTTTGATAGACGCTTGACCAGTGGATTAAACAAATACGCCAGTACAAAAGCAAAAACAAACGGAATGATGACTGGCATCATCAAATACAATAAAAAAAGCGCCACCACCATCGCCGCTACAATAAATAAGCGCCGAAAAAAAGGATCTATGGTTTGATTTATCATGGTGGATAACCCTGCGATTGGTCAATAAGAATAGTAAACAATAAAAAATAGTGAACAATGAAAAGTAGTAAACAGTGATTGACAATGATTTTGCGTTCTATTATCGCAAAGTACAGCAAAAAATCCGTCATTTTTTGTTTCTTATATGATTGTAAGTAGTAACATGCCAGCAAAACCATACGGAGCAATCACAGGTAACAGTCACTTTTAGTCATTCCCTATAGCCATGATATTTTATGGTTTAATCAGAGTTTTTTGGCAACCGCTGACGATCTGGCGCAAACTGATGCAAATATAGCGAATAAGTGGCAAGTTGCTTTGCGAGTCAGGGCGGTTTTTGGGTATAATGCGCCCACGACCTTCAGAGTTATCACAACCAACTCGCTTTTTGACCCACCTTCATTCCTTATAAATTTTGTGAGATGACCATGAGTAACAAGCCTTCTTTAAGCTACAAAGATGCTGGCGTTGATATTGATGCTGGCGATGCGTTGGTTCAACGTATTAAATCAGTGGCAAAAGCCACCTCTCGCCCTGAGGTTGTGGGCGGACTTGGCGGCTTTGGAGCGCTTTGTCGTATTCCGACTGGTTACACCTCGCCTCTACTGGTATCAGGGACGGATGGTGTCGGCACCAAACTTAAATTAGCATTGCAGCTACAGCGTCACGACACCATCGGTATCGATTTGGTCGCTATGTGTGTCAACGACTTGCTTGTATGCGGTGCTGAGCCATTGTTTTTCTTAGATTACTATGCGACAGGCAAGCTGGACGTCGATGTCGCGGCGACTGTGGTCACTGGTATTGGCGAGGGCTGCAAACTGTCAAACTGTGCGCTTATCGGCGGAGAGACTGCTGAGATGCCTGGCATGTATCAAGACGATGATTATGACCTAGCGGGATTCTGCGTCGGTGTGGTCGAAGAAAGCGAAGTCATCACAGGCAAAAACGTCAGCGAAGGCGATGTATTGATCGCCCTTGCCTCTAGCGGCGCACACTCAAATGGCTACTCATTGGTGCGCAAGGTCATCGACGTAAGCGGCGTGGATGTCACCACCAGCGACGAGATGCTTGACGGTCAGCCTATTCAGGATGCCTTGATGGCACCGACTCGTATCTATGTCAAAGCCATCAAAGCGCTGCAAGATACCCTTGGCAGCTCAGCCCTGCACGCCATGTCGCACATCACCGGCGGTGGTCTCACGGACAACCTGCCCCGTGTGCTGCCGGATGATCTGGCCGCTAGTATCGACACGGCGAGCTGGCAGTTCTCAGAGCTGTTTACTTGGCTTCAGACCCAAGGCAATATCGAGCAAAGCGAGATGTACCGCACCTTTAACTGCGGCGTTGGCTTTGTCATCGTGGTACCAAAAGACAAAGCGCAATCAGCCATCGATACCTTAAATGCTGCCGGCGAAACCGCATGGCAATTAGGGGAAATGGTCAAACGCAGCACTGATGAGCAGGCAGACGCGGTGGTGTACCGTTAATGTCAGATAGCCATCATACAGCTCACCATCAGCCACTACGCGTGGCGGTATTGGTCTCTGGTAGCGGCAGTAACCTGCAGGTCTTGATAGACGCCATGCAAGCAGGAACGCTACCGATTGAGATCGTCGGCGTCATCAGTAATCGCGAAGACGCCTACGCTGTCACCCGCGCAAAAGAAGCAGATATTCCTGTCACCGTGTTGTCACATGTGGCCAGCGGCAAGCGCATGAGCATTAAGACTTTCGAGGCTCATGCCAGCACACAATTGAGCGCTTGGCAGCCAGACTTGATTGTACTGGCAGGCTTTATGCGGGTACTAAGCGCTGGGTTTATCGACCATGCGCCTGCGCCGATGATCAACCTGCACCCTTCGCTACTACCTGTTTATAAAGGCCTTGATACTCATCAGCGCGTCATACAAGCAGGCGATCGTCATCATGGCTGTAGTATCCATGTCGTCACCGCCGAGCTTGATGCAGGCGCTGTCTTGACCCAAGCGTTACTGGTAGTTGACCAAAAAGACACGGCCGACAGCTTGCAAGCACGGGTACAGAAGCTTGAGCATCAACTGTTGCCATGGACACTCTTACTCATAGCGACAAAGGCACTGCCTCTACAAAGCCCATCTATATCGGCTCAGTCGTACTTGCCCCCATTACCGCTCAGGCTGTATTTCGACCGATGATGCAATAGTACCCAAAAATCAGTACCCAAAAATCACGAGCCGGAGCCAAGCGTATAACAGCGCCATAAACAAGCCCCCTCATTCAATAGTTGAATGAGGGGGCTTGTTGTATGCTAGTACACACTATTAGTACCTGCTAATGGCTTCGTATGGCATTAGCCATTATGCACATGAATGGCTTTGATATTGACGAATTCTTTGATACCAAAACCGCCATGCTCGCGGCCATGGCCAGAGTTTTTGACGCCGCCAAATGGTAGGGCTGGATTTGCCAGTCCATAACCATTGATATAGACCATACCGGTGTCAAACTCTTCACGCGCCAAGCGGATGGCTTTTTCTTCGTCCTTTGAGAAAATAGCACCACCGAGTCCATAGCGACTATCATTGGCGATACGCAGCGCATCTTCTTGATCCTGAGCACGTATTAGCGAGGCCACAGGGCCAAACAGCTCGTCATCATAGGCAGGCTGGCCTTTTTTTACGTTTTCTAAAATAGTTGGCGGATAAAAACTGCCCTTGCCTTCTGGCAGCTCACCACCGACGGCAACGGTCGCGCCTTTTTTCACACTGTCCTCAACCTGCTCATGCAGTTTTTCTTGCAAGTCTTTGCGTGCCAATGGCCCCAAATCTGAGCTGTCATCCATCGGGTCGCCTGACTTTTTGCTTTGGAACTTGTCAATGATACGCTGACGGAACTCGTCATACACGCTATCTACTACGATAAAACGCTTGGCCGCTACACATGTCTCACCGTTGTTGATCAAACGCGCCTGTGTACAGGTCTCAACGGCCAGATCCAAGTCGGCATCTTCTAGCACGATAAAGGCGTCATTTGAGCCCAGCTCTAAGACGACTTTTTTGATAGCCTTGGCGGCTTGCTGGCCCACCACGCTACCTGCACCATCACTACCAGTGAGCGTCACACCACGCACTTTATCGTTACCGATCAAAATCTCTGATTGATCATGATCAATCAAAATCGTGCGAAACAGGTCATTTGGTAAGTCAGACTCATGGAAAATTTTCTCGATTAATAAGCCAGAGCCTGTAACATTAGCAGCATGCTTTAGCAAAATACTGTTACCTGCCATCAAATTGGCAATGGCATAGCGAAAGACTTGGTAAGCTGGGAAGTTCCATGGCTGCATACCGTAGATAACACCGATTGGCTGATAAGTTACGATGCCTTTTTTCATATTTTCGATATCGCGCTCATCGTCAGCTAGTGCAGTGACACCTTTTTCTGCCGTATAGTCGCAGATGGCTTTACACAAATCTATTTCCTGCAGGCTCTGATTATAGAGCTTGCCGCGCTCTTTGGTCATGAGGCGAGACAACTCTTCTTTATATCTCATCAAGGTCTCGCCAATCGAGCTAATAACCTTCGCCCGCTCCTCGTGGCTGGTTTTACGCCACTTTAAAAAAGCTTGATGCGAAGCATCGACGATTTGATTGACCTCGTCATTGCTCATGTAGTTATATTCTTCGATGTTTTCGCCCGTTGCTGGGTTTACTGTCGTAATATCTGCCATGATGTATGTCCTTGTTGTTATACATGATAATGGTTTATTTGAATCAATTTTAAAGTATTGATCGACTTTCAATCGGCTCACTTGAATGATGATATAGAGCCATTTTTATAGTGTTATAAAACTTAACAATAGCCTTGTTCATTGTTTTTTTTCTTAAATCTCATTTATCATAGCAAAATGCTCAGCAAGTAGGTTTACAAGATATAAAGAAGTGTGCATAAGATGTTAAGAGTGTCACTGAGATATTAATCTCTCTTGTCTAATAGAGGTTTAAAAGATGGGTGCTCAATTCAGTTAATGGTCATTGACTGAGTTAAAAACAAAAAACCAGCCCGATGGCTGGTTTTGAGAGAGTAAGCTGATAAGTAGAGGCAAGACGTATTCAATCAAAACAAATGATTGATGACAGGTATGTTTTGTGGCGGGTTTTCTTCTTCAGCGACCACCTGACGCGCCACGTGCATGATCAGCTGACGCAGCCAGCGATGGGCTGGATGATGCTGAAGTAGTGGCGACCAAGCCATCGTCAGCTCAAATTCAGGAATAAAAAATGGCGGCTCTTCCATAATGATACTGTCGTTGTTGGCCTGCATACGAGCCACGCGTGTCGGCAAAGTGGCAATCAAGTCTTTATTTGCTGCAAGCATGGCTGGCATTTGATAGTGACGGGTAAAGACGCTGATTTGCCGTTTTTGACCCAAGCGCTGCAATGCTTGGTCGATAGAGCCAAGCCCGCCAGACTTTTCAGGGTTGACCCCAAACCCGACCCCCATACCTGTTTTGGATACCCAAACGTGCTGAGCTTTTAGGTAGTTTTTTAGATTAAAGCGGTTGGCATAAGGGCTTTCAGAGGACAGCAAACAACTGAAGGTATCACGCCAGACCAGCACTTGGTGAAAACTCTGCGGTATCTCATTAAAGCGGTTGATCGCCAAGTCCACACGGCCCTGCTCCATATCACGGTAGGAGACATCAGAGGGCGTCAAAAAGTCCAAAATCACATTGGGCGCTTCAGAGCGCAGCGCTTTGACCAGCTTTGGCACCAGCGTCGCCTCGGCGTAGTCTGAGGTCATGATGCGAAACACGCGTGAGGTGCTATAAGGACGGAATTCTGTGCGTGGTTCCAGCACTTGCGTCAAGTCAGCCAATATCTCACGAATACGTGGCTGCAGTTCTAATGCACGCTCCGTTGGCGTCATACCCTCGGACGAGCGCACCAATAATGGGTCATTAAACAGCTTGCGCAACCGCCGCAAAATATTGCTCATGGCAGGCTGGGTAATGCCAAGCTGCTCGGCTGCCCGCGTGACGTTTTTTTCTCGTAACAACACATCTAAATGTACCAATAAATTTAAATCTACCCGCTGCAAATTCATATATATTTCTCTTGGCTTTTGAATAAACGCCTTTTATAAGCTTGGCATTTTTTGTGCAGTTATGCTGACCATCAGCCTTTAACTGCATAATATCGCTATTTATTTTATATTTTGTGTTAGCACTCACTGATGACAACGCGATTTACCGGTCGTAAACCGCTGTTATCTATACATTATAACCCATAAAAATACTAAAGATAACTATCATAAATTAGATAAATCTTGGTAAGGCAGTTATAGTGAATCCCGTAGATGATTTGCAACACGGACCACAACTATCCTATTTGTGCGCTATTGATACCGGTCTATTAGACTCTGATGAGCCGGTCGTACAAGCCGCCAAACCGTGTTGATAAAAGATTCATTTATGAAAGTCATCGCTGCGACAACGTTATAAAAATCCCGATCGCAGGCCAGCTACCCAGAGGATATCGGTCATGGATTGCGACCAAACCCAGCGATTACGGCATTGAATATTGTAACATCTCTTATCGCCAATGATGACACTGCTGTCTAATAATTTAGCGTAAGCCCTTGAGCAATATATGGATACGCCCCCTTGTTATCGATATTTTACCCATCATCTGTCGACGACCAAGTTTAGTAGCTTACTTGTATTTGTGAGCAGGTTTGTTTAGGGTAACTAAGGCTCGAACGGATGACTGATGATGGTCTCTGATCTGATAAGCCGCCGATAACACTCAAATAAAGCATCACGATACGCTTATTTGGTCAGACACCATTAGCGTTATTTTAACATGGAATTTTTCGTTTTTTTACACCCCACCAAGGAGACTATAGATGTCAACTGCATATAAATCAGCGATCGACGTAGTACGTGAATTAAAGCAAAAGCACGGTAACTGGCAGAATATCAGCGAGACTGATGCGGCACGTATGATGATGCAAAACCGTTTTAAAACCGGTTTGGATATCGCCAAATATACTGCAAAAATCATGCGTCAAGACATGGAAGACTATGACAACGATACGTCTCAATACACACAGTCTTTAGGTGCTTGGCACGGTTTTGTCGCTCAGCAAACCATGTATGCAAAGAAAAAATACTTTGGCACCACATCTAAAACCTACATCTATCTATCAGGCTGGATGGTAGCTGCCCTACGCTCTGAGTTTGGTCCACTACCTGACCAATCTATGCACGAAAAAACCTCTGTGCCAAAGCTAATCGAAGAGATCTATACGTTCTTGCGTCAAGCCGATGCTAAAGTACTAAACGACTACTTCCGTGAGCTAAACGCAGCTGAAGAAGCAGGTCAAGATACCTCAGCTATCTTAGAGAAAATCGAAAACTTCGACTCGCATGTTGTGCCAATCATCGCCGATATCGATGCAGGTTTTGGTAACGAAGAAGCCACTTACTTGCTAACCAAGCAAATGATCGAAGCCGGTGCTTGTGCCATTCAGGTTGAAAACCAAGTATCTGATGCCAAGCAATGTGGTCACCAAGCAGGTAAAGTCACTGTACCGCACGAAGACTACATCGCCAAAATCAATGCCATTCGTTACGCATTCTTAGAGCTTGGTGTTGAAGACGGTGTTATCGTTGCTCGTACTGACTCTGAAGGCGCATCGTTGACGCAAAAAATCCCAGTATCAAATGAGCCAGGCGACCTTGCTTCTCAGTACATCGACTTCATCGACGTTGAAGAAATCGACATCGCTGACGCAAAAGAAAACGACGTTCTTCTGAAGCGTGACGGTAAGCTGGTTCGTCCAGTACGTCTGGCTAACGGCCTATATCAGTTCCGTGAAGAGACCAACATCGATCGCGTCGTACTTGACTGTGTGACTGCGCTTGAAAACGGTGCTGACCTACTGTGGATCGAAACACCAACGCCAGATGTTGCCCATATCAAATCAATGGTAGATCGCATCAAAGAGCAGCAGCCAAAAGCCAAGCTTGTATACAACAACAGCCCATCATTCAACTGGACGCTAAACTTCCGTAAGCAAGTAATCGCTCAGTGGGAAGAAGAAGGCAAAGACGTATCAAGCTATGACAAAGATAACTTGATGAGTAGCGATTACGACGGTACTGAGCTTGACGCTGCCGCTGACGTTGCTGCACAAAACTTCCAGCGTGATGCGTCACGTGAAGCAGGTGTCTTCCATCACTTGATCACCCTGCCAACTTACCACACCACAGCGCTTAGCGTACATGAGCTTGCTAAAGGCTACTTTGGTGAAGAAGGCATGCTTGCTTATGCAGCTGGCGTACAACGCAAAGAAATCCGCGAAGGTATCTCTTGTGTTAAGCACCAAGCCATGGCGGGCTCTGACTTAGGCGATGATCACAAAGAGATCTTCTCAGGTGACAACGCACTAAAAGCTGGCGGCGAAAAGAACACCATGAACCAGTTCTAATCATCGACTACTTTTAAGTATAATTGATACAAAAAGCCGTCCTACATACTGTAGGGCGGCTTTTTATTGTCCTATCATCACGCATAGGATGGTAGACTAATAATCATTCGTCGTCATTATTAGGAGTCATTATGCAAGAGATCGAACTCAAGTTTTTGGTCCCAGAGTCGCGGCTTAAAGGCTTGATGCGTCAAGCAAAAGTCAAATCCTCTCAAACCACACAAATGGCTGCCCACTACTATGACACCCCTGATCAGCAGTTGGCGCAAGCAGGGATTGGCCTACGCATTCGTAAAGAAGACGATACATGGGTGCAGACCATCAAAGCTGGCGGCGATGGTCTGGCAGCTCGCCTAGAGCACAACGCCACCTTAGACCCTGAGCACGTACAAGCCATGCTCGCTGACAAAGCGCTTATGCCTGATTTTAGTATATATAAAGACACCGCCATCGCCCCTGCTCTTGCGCCCTTTAAGCTCAAAAAACTCACCAAAAACCTCACTCAGCTGTATGTCACTGATGTCGAGCGCACCACCCGCCTGTTGATAGAAGACAATGATGAAGACGCAGACAATCAGCTGGAGATGGCCTATGACTATGGAGAGATTGTCCACGGTAATGATGATGCGCTGCGTGATTGTATTCAAGAAATTGAGTTTGAGCTGGTGTCAGGCGATATTGATTTTTTATTTACGACAGCCAAAGTCTGGTGCAAGCGTTATAAGCTGTGCTTATCTACCATCACCAAAGCCGAGCGCGGTGGTCTATTGATTACAGGACAAGCGCATAGCCCTGCTGTCACTGCTGATACTCAGCTTTCTCATATCGACAACCATACCAGCATGCCTGCGTTTATACGGGCGGCGGTACATCACTGCCTACTACATATGCTGCCTAATAGCAGCGCTATCGTCTCTGGGCGCTATGATGACGCCCATGTCTTGCAGCTAGCGATCGGTATTACTCGCCTGCACGCTGCTCTGCAAGCGTTTGCCAGCTTCTCTGATGAAATCAATCCTGAGTGGTCACCTATACTAGAGCAAACTCAAGCGTTACTCAGTGACTATCAGCACCTTACTCATCTGGCCTCTACTGTAGAGCCATATTTACAGCAATATGGCGCGCCTGCTGTAGAATGGGCGGCTGATATTGACGCTATAAAGATTCGGCCTATGGACGCTGTCTGTGCCAATGACTTTCAACTAACCTTACTGGAGCTGATTGCTTTTGCGATGAGTGATCCAGCGCTTGAGCCGCACGCGGACAAGAGCGCAAAAGAGGCGCTAACAGCCGTGCTCCTCAAGCAGCAAAAAGCATTTGTGCAAGCCGAGGAGCGGCTACAACATAAAAGATCCCCATGCTTAGATGGCGCTGAGTCAGAAGAGAACGCTACCGACGATACCAAGAAAAACGGCGGTGCCCAAGAGATGAAAGACGCCCAAGACACGCAAGAGAGTCAGCAAGCCCTACTAGCGTTAAACCAGCAGGTGACGACCTTATATTATGTCCATGAGTTTGCTACGCCTTTGCTCAAGACAGGCCACAAAAAAAAGAAAGCGAAAAAGAAGCTCAAGCGCCAGCGTAAGCACTTGCTCAAAGCAAAACAGGTACTGAGTCACTATGACGACGCTATGCGTTATGGCCAGCACTATCAGCAAAAATCAGCGACAGAGACGCGTGCGCTATTTGGCGCAGGCTGGTTTGCTGCTACCCTAAAGACCCAACATAAACCTCTTCAAAAACGTTTGGCCAAAGTCAAAAAATCGCTGATATCAATCTAAACCATTATGTTACATACAAAAAAAACAGCTCATGGTCGATGAGCTGTCTTTTTATCATTGATATTGGTAGCACAAGGCCACGTTATCATCAGGCAGGCCTAGGGCGTGTCTTCAATTCACTCGATAGTTATCTAAATGGGCTAAAAATGGCCAAATTTTGCCAAACATCGTCAAATAGCTGGTCAATATCCCGATATTAACGGCGCTATTTTCCTTGTTTGACCGCAATTTATCTCATTTTTATCACCATTTTTGAAATGAAGGCACGCCCTCGTATCTGGCTCTCTTATAGACCCAGTACTTTCATACGCTCACTGACCGGCTGATAGGTTTTTTCGCCAGCAGGGGCTTTGATATTACCAAATGGCATCTGTGCTATCAGCTCCCAACTGTCCGGAATAGCAAACGCTGCCGCGGCATCTTCATCTACCAGTGGGTTATAATGCTGTAGGTTGGCACCGATATCCAGCGTCCGCAGCTCTGTCCACATGGCATACTGGTGCATGGCCGAGGTTTGCTCTGCCCAAATAGGGAAACGCTCAGCATATAAAGCAAACTGCTCTTGTAATGACTTGGTCACGTTTCGGTCTTCATAAAATAAGACGGTACCCGCCGCCGCTCGAAAGCCGTCCAGCTTTTGCTGACTGCCTGAAAAGTCACCGTCGCCGACCGCTGCCCGCAGTTTTTCTTCAGCGATGTCCCACAGCTTTTGGTGCTCGTCACCAAACAACACCACCAGACGCGAAGACTGCGAGTTAAAGGCTGAAGGCGTATGCAAAAGCACTCGTTCTGCCATGTTGATAATCGCTTGCGGCGCGACTGGTAATTCATTGCCCAATGCATATACCGAACGGCGCTCATCAAAAGCTTGTTGTAGCGTGACTAGACTTTCTTTAGACATTATCGTTATCCTTATCATAAAAGACGTCATAAGTGAGCGGTATCTGGCACGACACGCTCACTTTTAATAAGGCAAACATTATATCAATATACTAAATAATATCCAGTCTCTATAAAGTTGATTTTATCAATCACTCCGTAAAGTTATTCTGCTTGATGTTGCAATGTATCTGACACGCTTGCTTGACCAAAGCCACTATCTGCTCATCTACGCTGACACGATAGACACAGGCGTACCTTCCTTGACTTGCGCAAATAACGCTACGATGTCGTCATTGCGCATACGCACGCAGCCATGCGAGCGCGCAACGCCCATCGGCTCGGTGTCGGGGGTGCCATGAATATAGATATAACGCTGATAGGTATCACAGCCACCTTGGGCATTACAGCCTTTATTGTACCCTTCCTCGAGACCACTTAACCATAAAATTCGGCTTAGTATCCAGTCGCGCTCAGGATACTGCTTTCCGAGCGCATCATCATAGATCTCCCCAGTTGGCACCCGCCCGACAAATACAGCATTGATCGGCGCATCGCCTCCTATTTTTTGAGCAATGACATGCTCGCCAAGCGGCGTACAACCGCTATCTTGCTGGCTGCCGATACCGTTTTTGGCGGTAGATACGGCGTATCGCGCTATTTTTTTATCATATTGGTAGAGTGTTAAGGCTTGCTGAGCAATATTAATCACCAAATGCATATCAAGGTTTTTATCAAAGCTTTTATCAACGTTTTCATTATTTTTCATAGGATATATCCAGCGTTCAGTCATCTAATTGATGTCTGTGTCAACCGTGTTGTAAGTCAATGAATTGAATTTTTCTATTATTAAGGGATTGTGCCGAGACATTTGGCACCGTAATATAGGGGCACACTTTTTGATGCTAGCAGATTATGACGACTATTTCACCGACACGTGTGTCGATGTATGATTTTTTATATCATGATACCCAGCCTATGGTGTCGCTTTTGGCAGATGCCGCCCAGCTTTCACTGCCGCAGGCGCGCTTAGCAATGGATGCCAGCCTACAAGCTATTGTCAGTGCGCTCCTCGCCTATCAGCAGCGCTATCAAGGACAGGCGGTCAGCAAAAAGCTATTTGGGCGCGGCGCGGTCAAAGAGCTACGCCAATACAACTCGATGAACTTTGCCACGTTAGGGGCGACGTTGTACCATCGCCACGACGCTGCTGATGCGATATTTAACGATAATGCCAGAGTCATCAAAGCCAGTGAACGCATTGCTTCTCAGATAAAAGCCACCTCGCCACAAGTACAAATTTTGCTCACGTCTTTGTGCGTGATTGCACTACGTGAGCTGGCTATCTTAGCAGATTATAGTCAGCTAGATAATGATGAGATCGATAAGTGGTTTGCGCTGCAGCCGCAGTTTTTAGCAGCTGAGCGTTTTGCGCAGGCTCATACGTCTAAGACAGTCGCTGCACAAGAACCGAGCCAACATGACAATATAGACACGCCGTCTGCTGCGACAGAAGCATCATCTGTAAGTGCCGCCGCGCGCCGTCTATTGAGTAGCGCGCAGCTATCTAGTACGCCCCCGATTTTTGACCCTTATTGGTACGAGCTGACTGGGTTTAGACCTGACAATCAAAACCCTGTACAAGATATGCAGCTGGCCACTGGCAACTACCTTAAGGCCATCGGCCGCTCACCTGACAATGTCCAGCAAGGTCATCACAATGATATGCTGGTCTTTGCCCAAATGCCTGCCGTCGCGCTACCGCATCAGCGCTGGCTATTACAGCTGGCAAAGATATCTGATATCTATTTGAGCCGCAATCGCCTACGCATAACTTCCGAGCCTGCCAACCCACCAAAGCCGCCTTTGGTCAGTTTAGGGTTAATCGGCGGTAATAACGACAACACCCCAGCCACCATCAGCGAAAAACCGATTGAATATGACGCGGCCACGCCGCTTTGGAAAAACCCCGTTATCCTTTTGATCGTCGCTGTGATCGGTGTCCTTGGTGCTCTTGCGATGCTCAAGTATCAAAACCAAAAGTCAGACGGTATGGTGCTGGCAACTGAGGAAGTCATAGAGCAAGACCGCCTAAAAGAGCGCCAGCAGCAAGATGTCGCTATCGTTCGAGTAGACGATGACGAGACTACACCCGCAAATGACCAACAAACCAAATAGACAATATTCTTTATGACCACCCTCATAACATCCTTATAACATATTCATAATACTGTCATAAAAAAACAAAGGCCGCTATCGATAGCGGCCTTTGTTTTATATTTTATACAATGACGTGCTTTTTGATGATCAATTTATCAAAAACAGCGTAAAGACTTATTTTGATAAATCACGACCGCGGCTGGCTTCGATGGCCAAACGCAAGCCGTTTAGACGGATAAAACCTTCTGCGTCTTTTTGATCATATGCGCCCGCATCATCTTCAAACGTGGCGATTTTTTCATCAAACAGTGAGTCATCTGACTTACGACCAACCACGCTCACCGCGCCTTTATACAGCTTCACACGTACCGTACCATTGACATACTCTTGTGATTTGTCAATCAATGCCTGTAGCATCATACGCTCAGGGCTAAACCAGTAGCCGTTGTAGATGATTTTTGCATAGCGCGGCATTAGCTCGTCTTTTAGATGCGCCGCTTCACGATCTAGGGTCAGCGACTCGATACCACGATGCGCTTTTAGCATGATGGTACCTGCTGGCGTCTCGTAGCAGCCGCGCGACTTCATACCGACATAGCGGTTTTCGACGATATCCAAACGACCGATACCATGCTTGCCGCCTAGCTCATTTAGCTTAATCATTACCTCGTATGGCTTGAGGCGCTCACCATCAATCGCAACGATATCGCCTTTTTCATACTCTAACTCTAGATACTGCGCCTCGTCTGGGGCGTCTTCTGGGCTGACCGACCAGCGCCACATATCCTCTTCTGCCTCGGCGTATGGGTCTTCTAAGATACCGCCTTCATAAGAGATATGCAGTAGGTTGGCATCCATTGAGTAAGGCGATTTTTTCTTATTGCCGGCATAGTCAATGGCAATATCATGCTCTTTAGCATACTGCATCAAGCTCTCACGGCTTGACAAGTCCCACTCACGCCACGGCGCAATAGTCACAACATCAGGCGACAACGCGACCGCACCAAGCTCAAAACGTACCTGATCGTTCCCTTTACCTGTCGCACCGTGACTGATGGCATCGGCGTTGTGCTCTTTGGCAATCTCAACCAAACGCTTGGCGATGAGCGGACGAGCAATAGACGTGCCGAGTAAGTACTCGCCTTCATAGATGGCATTGGCACGGAACATCGGGAAGACATAGTCACGCGCAAACTCTTCGCGCAAATCTTCGATATAGATATTTTTGATGCCCATGGCTTGGGCTTTGGCACGGGCCGGCTCAACTTCTTCGCCTTGACCGATATCAGCGGTAAAAGTAATCACCTCAGCATCATAGGTTTCTTGCAGCCATTTAGCGATGATGGAGGTATCAAGACCACCTGAATAAGCCAATACGATTTTATTAATATTTTTTGGATCAAGTTGAGCCATGAATAACTCCTATTATAAAGTTTTGATGATGAGAATTGAGTGGGGATAAAAGCGCTAATCGTAGACAAAAAAATAAACCACCTGCTCAGTGTACATCATATTTACTATGGGCAAAAGTACCACTGCCCCGTGCGGCGCGCTTTTGCGTTAAATCTCAAATAAATATATTTTGGCAGCGGTTATTTGGCATGCCAGCTGGGTCGTTGCCCGCCTGTCTCTTCTATTGACTATATCTGGTCACATATTTAGTCAAGTAGGCAAATCTGTTATGATAGTCGGGCAGTATCACTCCCTTTTATTTCCCGTATATGACGATATAGAGCGCGACGACCTTATGACTGATTCGATTAGAGAGTTGACCATTCTTCAGCCAGACGATTGGCACATTCATTTGCGCGACGGCAAGGCACTGGGCACGACCGTGCCACATGCTGCAGATAGCTTTAACCGTGTCATTTGTATGCCAAATCTTGTCCCCCCTGTCAAAACAGTCGATGATGCCCGCGCGTATCGTGAGCGTATCATGACGCACTTGCAAAACAGCGACATAAGCGCTGAGCGCATTGCAGCGTTTGACCCCCGCATGACGTTATACCTCACAGACAACACCACGCCTCAAGACATCGAGATGGCCGCAAAATCCGGTATCGTCCAAGCGGTCAAACTTTATCCGGCAGGGGCCACGACCAACTCGGCTGATGGTGTCACTGACATCAGTGCATGCGTCGATGTGTTTGAAGCGTTAGAAAAATACGACTTGCCGTTATTGTTACATGGTGAGGTGACGCAAGATCATGTGGATATTTTTGACCGCGAAAAGCGGTTTTTAGACGAGGTATTGGCACAAATCATCATCAAATTTCCCACTCTAAAAATCGTCGTCGAGCACATTACCACCAGTGACGCCGCTGATTTTGTCTTGGCACAAGGCAACCATATTGCCGCGACCATTACCCCGCAGCATCTGATGTTTAACCGCAATCATTTGCTGGTCGGTGGTATCAAGCCGCACTTTTACTGCTTACCTATCTTAAAGCGTGAAAGCCATCAAAAAGTCTTGTTAGACGTGGCAACAAGTGGCAACCCAAAGTTCTTTTTGGGCACTGACTCCGCCCCGCACGCAACCGACAAAAAAGAAGCCACGTGCGGCTGTGCCGGCTGCTATAGCGCCTCTATCGCTTTGCCGTTATATGCCACCGCCTTTGACAGTGTCGGCAAGATAGACAAACTAGAAGGGTTCGCCAGTCGTTTTGGCGCGCAGTTCTATGGTCTGCCTGTCAACCAAAGCACCATCACCCTTGTAAACACACCAATGCAAGTGCCAAACGCTTATCCGTATTTTGACGGCACTTCATTGACACCGCTGCTGGCGGGCGAGACACTCCCTTGGTCAATTAAAGACTAATTCGACTAAAGACTAAGTTGATTAAAAACTAAGCTAACTTAAGAATAAGTGGCAGCGGACGCCAAAACCCGCGCTTTTATTTGCTATCCGACGATATCGACGCTACCTTGATTACCTAAAGCGTAGCTGAGATCGTAGGATGGTTTTTTAGTGATTGTTTATTCAATTTAATAATTATTTATTCAATACAACAGCACGACTGACAAAAGTGATTTAACGTAATATGACCATTCAAAACGATACCGCCTTACCCCGCAACCCTGAGCACACACCGGCGACTAGCGCAGATAGCACTGCAGGTTCGTCAGATGAGCAAGCACCACTGAGCCTAAAAGACCGGTTTCGTAAATTTTTGCCTGTCGTCGTCGATGTGGAGACAGCAGGGTTTAACGCGCAAACAGATGCGCTACTAGAGATCGCCTGTATCCCTATCTTACTCAATGAGCAGGGCGTGTTTTATCCAGGAGATGCGCTAAACGCCCATATCGAACCCTTTGAAGGGGCAAACCTAGAGCCAAGTGCGCTGGCATTTACTGGCATAGATCCCAAAAACCCTATGCGCAAAGCCATCGCCGAAGACGAAAAGACTGCTTTACGGCGTATCTTTAAAGGTTTAAAAGAAGTCAGACGCGCAGAGGACTGTCGTCAGTGCGTGCTCATCGGTCACAATGCCCATTTTGATTTGGCGTTTTTAAATGCCGCAGTGCTACGTACCAATAGCAAAAACCACAATCCTTTTCATAACTTTTCGGTATTTGACACCGTGACACTGTCGGCCCTTGCTTTTGGTCAGACGGTACTGGCACGAGCCTGTAAAGCGGCAGGGTTAGAGTTTGATGGTAAAGACGCGCACTCAGCGCTATACGATACGCAAAAAACTGCCGAGCTTTTTTGTCATATCTTAAACAGCTACCCCATGCTCGCAAATGCCATGGCTACTGAGCCTACCGAAGCTGACACCGCTACGCAAACTGACAAATAAGCCTTTAATCACATATCCTATATTGTTATGCCCTCATAATAATGCTATTGGTAAGACTAGCTGACTTTACCCTCTTGGTGTTTTAGTCGAGAAGGATATGAGAATAAAAACAGTACGCTGACGAGCCATACCAGCCTACTGCTTAGTGGTCTTATCATCCTACAGATGGTCAAAGTCGCCCACACGTCCTTGCAGTATGTGAGTCATAACTGCAAGGCTTGATAGGAGGGACTCTACTATGGATCCACAGCTTAAGTTATGGGGCACCATCCTCGGTTATATGCTACTAGCCCTGACTATCAGCGCTTGTACCTCTCTATGGATTCGGCATCATTTAAAGCGCAAAGACCTGCATCCGCGCCGCGCTATCAAAAAAAGATATTTAATTTTAAAAAGACGAAGAAAAAGGCTTGACAGAAAACGCAGACGCCATTAGAATACGCACCACTTCAGCATAAATGGTGAAAGCAGCTGAGGTGTTGTTACTAGTCCCCATCGTCTAGAGGCCTAGGACACCGCCCTTTCACGGCGGTAACGGGGGTTCGAATCCCCCTGGGGACGCCACTATAAGGCGTCACTTATTAGCCCTTCTGCTTAGCATAACTTTTACTTAGCATAAGATAAGACTGATAAGCGTACCACCAAAAAGCCCCACTCATAATATCTTATGAGTGGGGCTTTTTTTATGTTTGTTTTTTGACTCAATGACTTGGTTTAATTAAGTAAGCCACACCCTTTCCTTCTAATGAGCCACCCTTTTTCTAACTTTTAAACTCTAGACTCTATTGACGTACTCCCACTACCAAAATCAAACGCTATCTGTCTGATAGATAGCCACAAAAAAGCCAGCAATGAATGCTGGCTTTGCAAGTTTAAAGCTGGCTACACACTGCTTATAGTCCGGTCAAATAAATAAGATATAGCGAAGCTGGTATAAATTTTTTGCCGTACCCGTCGGCGCAGGCTAACCTTCTATCAGATTTTATCTGATAGCATCAGCCACAACAATGCGATGACTATCATCGAGCCCAATACCGTTTGGATCAAAAAGAACGCTTGGTGCTGACCGACTACTTTACTTAAGGTTACCCCTAAGGTACTGTACTTAATCGGTTGGGTGTCAATATTACCTGTTCTGATTTGCTCTTCGTAGTAGCCTTGTAGTACATCCAAAAACCTACGCCACTCATCCGCACTCCAGCTATAAGGCTTAAACGGCATAAGTTTTTTCAACACAGGGTCTCTCGTCATCCAGCGCTCAAGTGTGATAGAGCGCAGCGACCAACTCGAAAAACGGCGCTCATCAATCGCTGAAAAATCCAAGACATTCATGTCTTTATGCCGATCATCTACTAGCAAGCGATTTTTTAGATTGGTCAAAGCTTGCTCCGACCCCTCCACACATTGCAAGAAATATCCATTGCCATAACAAAGGATACCAGTAATCTCGTCCGTTTGGTTACGCTCAACCGCAATCTCTGAGATGTCATTAAGCGTACTGGGACTTGACAGACCAGTCGAAGTAATCCGGCTGATGTACACCAGCTGGTAAAGATCCGTCGTTACTGGATTTGTCGAATCATTGACCATTGACAATCCGCTTCTCCCTATATTTAGGTTAATGTAGCTAAGACAACCATACTAACGTTAGAAAAAATCTAGAGACAAGACAATTAAAAGCAATCAACTGGCTTGTTATATTATTGATTTTATAAGTGTTTATATCAATTGTATTAAGTTAGTTACATCATAGGCCAGTTTCGTCATCAAAGCAACCTATGTTTGCTCTATAATTTTGGTTATAGATAAATAATGATATATTAGTACACCTTTACATTTACTAAAACAAATATATTGGGTGCATCGCTTTGTATTTTTTGCAGCGATAATATACGGTTGTACCAAAAAGACAAGGGGTTTAATAAGCTGATGGCCCTAGCGTCTACGTAAAGGCTATCAAGGTAAAAGCTACTAAGCTTGCAGACTCAAGATAGCAGAGAGCAAGACAGCATCATCAGGATACGTCAATTTGATGTTTTGGCGACTGCCAGCCACCAAGCGAATGGGTAAACTCAGAGACTCAAAAGCACTGGCTTCATCCGTGATTGCTATCTGCTGTTCACTGACATGCTGTAGGACTTTTTGTAATTGGTCTAGTCGAAAGACTTGCGGCGTTTGTGCTTGCCATATATTGCTGCGATCGAGCGTTTGCGCAATATAAGTAGGTAGCCTCGCGTCTTGTGCATAGGAGTGCTTGAGGGTATCAGCGACTGGCGTGGCTAAGATAGCGCCATACGGTTCATGCATCGCCGCCGTAATGACCTTATCGATATCACAGCTGGGCACCGCTGGGCGCGCAGCATCATGGATCAAGACCAAATCGGTATCTGCAGCACCCGACTGCCGAATGGCCTCCACGCCCGCCTGCACCGACTGCCAACGCTCAGCACCGCCAGTGGCATATTGTACCGGCATGGTAAAATCGAGCGTTTGCGCGGTGGTGTCGTCCGCAGCGATGACCAGCCAGCACTGCTCGATAAAGACACTACAAGCGAGCCGCGCCACGCTATGCTGCAGCAAGGTCTGGCCTTGAAACAAGGTATACTGCTTGGCCATAGACGCACCAAAACGACTGCCGCGACCAGCAGCAACGATCATGGCATGTATGCGAGGAGTGGTATTCATGAGCCAAGGCCTATCAAAGAAAAATCACGGGGAGCCATGAGGTGGCGCTAAAAAAGGGGAAAAGATAAAAAGAGAGAGATTGAAAAGTGTCTGAATGTCATCGTGGTTATAATGATAATGACAAGACCAAGGTATCGCCAAACGACTGGGCTTAATGTGCCCGCCTTAATAACGACTGTGCGTCGTCGGCGCCGTGGATACCTGTACAAAGGTTTCATTGGGTTTAATCAAACCTAAGTCTAAACGAGCATGCTCTTCTACCGCTTCAAGACCATTTTTTAGGTCATGAACGTCCGTACGCAACAAGTTATTTGCTGATACTTGATTGTCATTTAAGCGCTGCTGCTCTTCGATTTGTGTCAGCAGTTTTTGATGCTCAAAATGGCCATTTTCACCCAACCAGTACTGATATTGCAGACCTAAGAGTACTGCAACGGCTAAGGCAAGTAGCATAAATTGGCTAAAGTATTTCATAAAGGGTTTGCGCCAAACAAGACAGAGAGAATCAACACAGCTCGGTATGCTGAACAATACCGCAAAAGCAGCTTATCGTCCAGCATACACTTACTTATCAGCTGTAACTATGAGAGCGTTTAGCCACGTAGGCCAATGAACTCTTCACGGCCACGGTAGCTGGCGCGTACTTGCTGCTCGATACGTAGCAATTGGTTGTACTTCGCTACGCGGTCTGAGCGACATAGTGAGCCTGTTTTGATTTGGCCGGCTGCGGTACCGACTGCCAAGTCTGCAATGGTGCTGTCTTCTGTCTCACCTGAGCGATGCGAGATAATCGTCGCATAGCCATTTTTCTTCGCCAGATAAATGGCGTCTAGGGTTTCTGACAGCGTGCCGATTTGGTTAAATTTAATCAAAATCGCATTGGCAATGTGCTTGTCGATACCTTCTTGCAAGATAGCAGGGTTGGTCACAAACAAATCATCACCAACCAACTGAACTTTATCACCGATTTGCTCAGTTAAGTACTTCCAGCCGTCCCAATCTGACTCATCAAGGCCATCTTCGATAGAGATGATCGGATATTGACGCGTCAGGCCTACAAGGTAGTCTGAGAAGCCTTGGCTATCAAAGGCCTTATTGCCCTCACCTGCCAAGATATATTGTCCGTTTTTATAGAACTCACTGGCCGCACAGTCTAGCGCCAAATGAATCTCTTCACCGGCCTTATAGCCGACCTGCTCGATTGCTTGCATGATGACCGTGATAGCCTCTTCGTTGCTACGCAAGTTGGGCGCAAAGCCCCCTTCATCACCGACCGCAGTATTGAGACCTTGTGATTTTAGGACAGACTTTAGGCTATGGAAAATCTCTGTACCTGCGCGCAGGGCTTCTGAGAAACTGGTAAAACCAACTGGCTCAATCATAAACTCTTGGATATCAACGGTGTTGTCGGCATGCTCGCCGCCGTTTAGGATATTCATCATTGGTACCGGCATGGTCAATGATGTCTGATTGCGCAAGTTGGCAATGTATTGATGCAGTGGCAAGCTTTGTGACTTAGCAGCGGCTTTTGCCGTGGCAAGAGAGACCGCAAGCATGGCATTTGCGCCAAGGTTGTCTTTGTTTTCTGTGCCATCTAATGCAATCATCGCATCATCAATGGCTTGCTGCTCGGTGACGTCTTTGTCCATAAGCGCACTACGGATCTGGCTATTGACGTTGGCCACGGCTTTTTTGACACCTTTGCCCATGTAGCGATTTTTGTCGCCATCACGTAGCTCGAGGGCTTCACGTGAGCCAGTAGACGCGCCACTTGGTGCAGCAGCACGGCCGATAGTACCATCAGCCAAAATGACGTCAGCTTCGATGGTTGGGTTACCGCGCGAGTCTAAAATCTCACGAGCGCGAATGTCTTTAATTGCGGTGACGTTGGTGGTTTCTTCAGCGTACATAATGTCTGTTAATTCCTTTGGTCATGCCAAGTTTGTGGGATAAATAACGGCAACTAGAATACAAAAAAGATAAAATAAAATATCGCATAGCGCAGACCCAAACCTGTCTTGCCTACTTAGTATAATCGGCTGGGTTTGGACAAAATCAAGCGTTTATTTACGGCTTTCATGAGCGGCTATCGTACGTGGCATCATAGCATAAATTTCGCCAAACTTCCCTTCTCTTGCACCGACTGACGCTCATAAAGTCATACAAACGCTCGGTTATCCGCCTATCTGGCTCACGGCGATATCGGCGAAGGTGACTGCCCTAGCAGACTTAGGCACTTGGCAAGCGCTTATCATCAGTGTGATGAGTAGAGACGGTATTATCTAGCTCAACCTCAGTGCGAAAACGGGTCAAACGCAGGGCGTTCATCAGGACAGAGATAGAGCTTAGCGCCATTGCCGCCGCGGCAACCATCGGGTTTAAAAACCCAAACGCTGCCAGCGGTATGCCCAGCGTATTATAAAGAAACGCAAAAAATAAGTTTTGCTTGATGTTGCGCAGCGTGGCGTTGGCGATTTTTTGTGCCGCATCGATATGCATCAGCGACTCGCCCATCAAGCGAGCGGAGGCGCTATGCTGCGCGACATCAGTACCCTCAAACATGGCAAAGCTGGCATCGGCAGTGGCCATCGCTGGCGCATCATTGACGCCATCACCTGCCATGGCCACTTTATGGCCGGCAGTTTGCAACAGCGCGATTTGACTGGCTTTATCCCGCGGGCTCATTTGGCCATATGCTTTGTCGATGCCCAGCTGCCCTGCCACGTGATCAACCACAGACTGCTTATCACCACTCATCAAGATGACTTGGATGCCGCTTTCTTGTAACGCCGCTATCGCCTGCGGGGTGTCTGCCTTTAGATCATCTGCCAAGGCAAACGCCCCGATGGGTTCATCATTGATACTAAGCGCCACGGTACTGGCAATTTGCCATACTTTTGGCATAAATTTTGGCAAAGTTAGATTGGCAAATTCTGCCGTGCCGACTTTTACCAGACCCAAGCCTTCGATATTGGCTTGGATACCCGCGCCTTTGATGACACTGATGTCAGTGACATTCATCAGTGGTAAATGGCGCTCGGCCGCAGCATTGATCAAGGCGGTCGCTAAAGGGTGACTGGCATGCGCCTCAACGCTTGCCGCAATTTGTAGCACATCATCGACAGCGATAGAGCTGTCCACCATGACATGGTCGACGATAGACGGCTTACCGACAGTCAATGTGCCGGTTTTATCAAGCACGACCGTGTCGATATTGCCTGCCGCCTCGAGGCTTTGCGCGTCTTTGAACCAAACGCCATGGCGCGCGGCCACGCCCATGCCCGCCATGATAGCCGCAGGCGTAGCCAGACCGAGCGCACAAGGACACGCGATGACCAATACCGACACCGCATGCATCAAGGCGGTATCCACCATGCCGGTCAGCCACCACGTTAGCCCAAAAGTAGCCAAAGCGATGGTCACCACCACTGGTACAAAAACAGCCGTCACTCTATCGGCAAGCCTCGCCAAGTCAGCCTTTGAGCCTTGGGCGTCGCTAAGGGCTTTGACCATATCGCCAAGCTTGGTATCGCTGCCTTTGGCACTAACGCGATACAGCAAACTGCCGTTTTCGACCAATGCCCCTGCCAGCAGCTCGTCGCCTATTTGTTTTTTGAGGGGCACAGACTCACCCGTCAGATGACTCTCCACGCACCAGCCGCCGCCATCTATGACCACCCCGTCGGTCGCCACACGGCTGCCTTGCTTGGCACGCAGGATGTCACCTACTTGTACCGCCTGCAATGCGACATTATGAAAGTCGCCGCTGGGCTGCTGCTGCTCTACTTCATCTGGCGTCAATGATAACAATAAATCGATACTGTTTAGACTGTGCTTTTTGGTGCGCTCCTCCAAATACTTACCCGTTCGCACAAAGGCAATGACCATCACCCCAGCTTCAAAATACACAGCGGGGCCATGTCCGCCAGCATATCCACTTTGCAATAGGCTGCTTAACGTACCATCGCCATGAGTCAACCACAGATAAGTAGAATACGCCCAAATAGTCACCGTACCGATGACCACCAGCACGTCCATATTGGCAAGGCCGCCTTTAATAGACGCCCACGCACTTTTATAAAAGGGCAATGCCAGTCCAAACTGGACAAGGGTGGCTAGGACAAACTGAATCCAAACAGGCGGCATCCACGCCATACCAAACCCCGTTAGCATACCCGCCATACCAACCAAAAACGGCAACAGACAGATCCATAGCCCGATCAAGCGCCATGGATACTCGGTTGCAGTGTCTTTATCCGTCTGCGCAAACAAGCTATCAGCGGCTTGCAGATTGGCGACAAAGCCGGTTTTGTTGACCCACTCTGTGACTTGCTCGGGGGTGGTCTGCGCCGGATCATAATCGATATTGGCAGTCTCGCCAGCGAAGTTCACACTTGCCTCATATACCGCCGGCTTTTTGCTAAGTACCTTCTCAATCCGCGAAGCACACGCCTGACACGTCATGCCATCGATCGCCAGCTGCAAGTGCGCACGCTCAGGCGCTATCGCAGTCTTGGACTCAATATCAGTCGCCACCTCATAAGACGGGTCAGTACTGGTGCGGGTAGAATCTTTCATAAATAAAACTCGTGGTTGCGTTATAGCGCATTACATAGTCGGTTTACTCTAAAAGCGGCCAAGACTTCTATAAAGGCAACTGCCATCTCTTAAATAACAAGCGCTTCGTTTTGGGTAGGCGGACTATAGCGTTTATAAATGTATAATAAAATCGGTGAAAAAATCTAAATATCAGACGTCAAAATCAGAAAAAAGCGTCTGCAGACAAACAGACTATGCTGGGGCGTGTCCTCATTCTCAATATGAATGATAGGGTCAATCTTAAATAAAAGAAGTACATGGTTTTATCACGCGCGACTGGTATCAATTTTTCTTGCTTGCTGTGCCTGCGTAGACAGAGACTGCGCAAAATTACTCCCAGTCGCACTGTATTTATTTTATAGTGGCTCAACGATAAAAATAAGAACACGCCCTAATCTAATGAGAGATAAATCCTACTCAAGCGTGGCTATTGCCTCATACCTAATAAATGGCTACGAATATCCTCTATTCAAGCCCTGCAGCCATGCTTTGCACAGTTGTCAAAGCAAGTAGACTGACCGCAAGGCTCTCATGAAAAAAACCAGCCATGACAGCTGGTTTTGCGTTAAAACGGTAAGACTTACGAGTTGGCGACGGTTGCATCAAAACCTGCCTCTTCGATCGCGGCGGCAATGGCTTCTGCGCTGGTTTTGCTATCATCAAATGTCACCGTTGCCAGCTTATCAGCCAAATCGACAGTCATGGTATCTAAACCGTCGATATCACCTGTGGTTGTATGGACGCTTGCCACGCAGCCGCCACAAGTCATGCCATCGATATTGATAATACGAGTCTGGGTTGCCATGAGGGCCTCCTTATTGTTATATAATTAACCTAGTTTAAAGTAAATACAGTCATTTACTAAGGGCGTGTCCTAGCATAAGCCCTATCAGAGCCAACAACAAGGCGCTTTGGTATGACTTTATTATCTAAGGCCTTCATACTTTATATAATCAAATCCAAATAAATCAGATACACGGCTGTCACGTCGTTTTTATATCAGATTGACTTTGTCCAGCAGGCGATGCTCGACGCTCACTTTGCGACGTCAGTATCTTTTAATTATGATAACTTTTAATCATGATAGCGTGGATTTTGCGGCGCATCGATAGGATATGGCTGCGTCACATAATCGACCATGCTAATCGCCGCCGTTAGGGCATGAATACTGGTATCGGTATCATCATAACGCACGGTTGCTATACTGCTTTCCGCATCAAGGTCTATCGCGGTCACCCCTGTGATGTTTTTCAGCGCGGTCATCACACTGTCCAAGCCTTTGGCATCATCGATGTTTTCGATGCTGACTTGTGCTGTCTGAATCGCCATTATCCTATCCTCCTATCATGGGTTCCATTGACGGTATTAATGAGTATCTAACACCTCAAAACCTTTGACCAAGTCATCAACCTGCTTAAGCTGACGCAAAAACGGCTCCAACTGGCTGGTTCTGAGCGCACAGGGGCCATCGCATTTTGCCACCTCTGGGTTTGGATGCGCCTCCAAAAACAGCCCCGCCAGTCCCGTTGCCATTCCTGCACGGGCAAGGGTAGTGATTTGCTCACGGCGACCGCCTGCACTGTCACTGCGCGCGCCTGGCTGCTGCAAACTGTGGGTCACATCAAAAAACACCGGTACGTTCATTTGTTTCATGGTATCAAACCCGAGCATATCCACGACCAAATTGTTATAACCAAAGGCACTGCCGCGCTCACAAAGTATGAGCTTATCATTGCCACCTTCCAAGCATTTATTGATGATATGACGCATCTCATGCGGCGCTAAAAACTGTGCTTTTTTGATATTGATGATGGCATCTGTCTTTGCCATCGCATGCACCAAATCAGTCTGACGCGACAAAAACGCAGGCAGCTGAATGATATCGGCGACCTCTGCGACCGGTGCGGCTTGATACGGCTCGTGTACATCGGTGATAATCGGTACTTGAAACTTTTCTTTGATTTGCCCCAGCCAGTCAATGCCTTTTTCTAAGCCTGGGCCTCGGTAAGAATGCAAACTAGAGCGATTGGCTTTATCAAAGCTGGCTTTAAACACATAGCCGATGCCCAAACGCTGACATATCTCGACATACTGCTCTGCAATCTCAAACGCCATCTCTTTTGACTCTAAGACATTCATGCCGCCAAACAACACAAACGGCTGATCATTGCCGATCGTGATGCTGCTGTGACTGGGGGTGGTAAGCGTGATATGCGATTGCGCTGTGGTTAGATTGTCCATACCGCTGTTGTCCTCTTTATTATAGTGATGTCTCTGCCTGATATTGTAACCGATAACCCAATGAAAGAAAGTATCCTAGCGTAATTAGCCATGATCAAGCATTATTATTGTTATTGTCATTGCCCGACCAGCTAGGCATAACCCCTGCCTGTATAAAAGCAAAAAAGACCAATCCGAAGATCAGTCTTTTTATAGTAATGCTGTTATCGCATAGCATTTATGATTGATGCGAGCACAATTATTGCCGGCTCACTCATAGCTTTTTTAATAGTAGCAATTCTCTCTGCTAAACTAACGACTACTTCGTTTCGCTATAGTCTTTTGCCGCTTTGACAAAGCTATTAAACAGCGGATGGCCACCACGAGGCGAGCTGGTAAACTCAGGATGGAACTGTACCGCGATAAACCATGGATGATCTGCAATCTCAACCGACTCAACCAAATGCTGTTTGGCAGAATAACCCGAGACACTCATACCCGCTTGCTCTAGTGGCTTGATATAACGATTGTTCATCTCATAACGATGGCGATGACGCTCAGTGATGTTTTTGGTGCCATAAATCTGTGATAACTTGCTACCAGCGACCAACTCTGCTTGCTGCGCGCCTAGACGCATCGTGCCGCCAAGGTCTGAGTCATCGCTACGAATCTGTAACTCGCCGCGCTCATCTAGCCATTCAGTGATCAGACCGATGATAGGCTCAGCGGCAGTACGATGAAACTCAGAAGAGTTGGCATCGATATGCAGCACATTACGGGCGTATTCAATCACCGCCAGCTGCATACCCAGACAGATACCCAGATACGGCACTTTGTTTTCGCGGGCATAAGTGATGGCTCTCATTTTACCAGTGGTACCGCGCTCACCAAAACCGCCTGGTACCAAAATCGCATCGGCATCGTTTAGACGCGCATACAGCTCATCGTCGGTCTCTAGTAGCTCAGCATCGATATAGTCAATTTTGACATCTGACTGATGCACGATACCGGCATGTAGCAACGCTTCGTTGATCGACTTATAGGCGTCTGGTAACTCGACATATTTGCCGACCATCGCCACCGTCACTACCGCTTCAGGGTTGAGCTGGGCTTCGACCACTTTGTCCCAATCGCTCAAATCCGCTTCTGGTACATCAAGACCAAAACGCTCACAGATTAGATCATCAAGATCTTGCTCATGTAGGGTGCGCGGGATTTGATAGATGCTTTGGGCATCTTCACACATGATGACTGCGCGCTCTTCGACATTGGTAAACAGCGCAATTTTGCGGCGGTTGTCTTGCGAGATATGGTGCTCAGAGCGGCAGATGAGAATATCTGGCTGCAGACCGATAGAGCGTAGCTCTTTGACTGAATGCTGGGTCGGCTTGGTTTTGGTTTCGCCGGCACTAGCGATATAAGGCACCAGCGTTAAATGCATGAGCATAGCGCGATTGCGGCCAAGCTCTACTTGCATCTGACGTACCGCTTCCATAAATGGCAGCGACTCGATGTCACCGACTGTACCGCCAATCTCGATAATGGCGATATCGTAGCCTTCGCCACTGGCAAGAATCTTACTTTTGATTTCATCAGTGATGTGCGGGATGACCTGCACGGTACCACCCAGATACTCACCGCGGCGCTCTTTGTTTAGCACGTTTTGATAGATACGACCACTGGTAAAGTTGTTGCTCTTACTCATCTTAGAGTGGCGTAAGAAGCGCTCATAATAGCCCAAATCCAAATCCGTCTCTGCGCCATCCTCGGTGACAAACACCTCACCATGCTGAAATGGGCTCATCGTACCTGGATCGACGTTGATATACGGATCCATCTTGGTCATCGTGACAGTCACGCCACGCGCTTCTAAGACCGCAGCAAGAGAAGCGGCGGTGATACCTTTTCCTAGTGAGGACACTACCCCACCGGTCACAAATATAAACTTGGTCATAGTACTCTTTCGGTAATTGGTAAAGAAGGATTTTACTAAAAATACGCCATAAAATATAGGGCAAAAATGCAAACTGTCTGAAACTCTTATTTTCTACCTCAGCGGTAGACTTTTGTCACAAATAATACATACAACAAAAAAACCCACCCCGAAGGATGAGTTTTTTATTTAGATTCTAATGGTTAGATTAGAATTTGTATTCGATACCACCACCGATACCAAAGCCGTCATACTCTGCTTTCGTTCTAGTAGTTGCAACAGTTTCTTCTTCCTCTGCGCTTAAATAAGCACCATATAGGTGACCAGTTGTTGCCGCGTTAAATGCATATTTGCCGCCTACTACCGCACGGAAAGCTTCAGCATCGTCAGCACCGCCAACATTGTTTACGAAATCACCTTGAGCATAGGCAGTCCAAGGAGTCGCTGTCGCCATCTCACCACTGATAGTGAATGCATTTTCGTTGTCATCACTGTCAAAATCAGTGTTTTGATATAGAGCGCCTAGTGTCACTACTGGGCTGATAGCATAGTTACCACTGACACGAGCAACTTTAAAGTCGCCTGCTTGGATGTACGTAGCACCAACGTTCATTGGACCTGCTTCATACTTACCACCAACACCAAACGCATCGCGGCCTAGTGTATCAGTACCATTGTCTTCATCCATGGCGTACATTGCCATGAACTGCATGCCATTGATATTAGGCGAGAAGTAGTTAAAAGTGTTGTTAGTACGCGGTGCGTCAAAGCTTGCAAGTACAGCATCACCACCTAGTACGCCACCTTCAGTCACGTTAGCAAAGTTTACGTAATCATCGATAGCTGATAGACGACCACCAAGCAATGTACCGTACTGAGCGTTTTTCAAACCAAGATAAGTGTCACGTGAGTAAAACTGATCTGACTTTTCCATACGGCCACCGTCTGCATCTACAAAAGCATCACCAGCATCAATATCGATACCATACTCTAGTTGATAGACTAAGTCAGTGTTTGCAGTTAGTGCTTCAGAACCTTTTAGACCAATACGTGAAGCGTTTGAATTTAATTGGCTACGTTCATCTTCATCAAAAGATGTTTCAGTTGATACACCTGTCACAGTATCAGTAACAGTTACATCAGTATCGCCTGTGTTCAAATCTAAAGTTAAGAAGCCTTTACCATAGACAGTTGGAGCGGCATTGGCTGCAGAAACAGATAGAGCAGCAACGGCTGTAGCTAAAAGTAGTTTTTTCATGGGGTATCTCCACTTTACAATTGTAGTAATGAGCGAGCTATTATTAGCTGGTGCCCAATTGGTATCGTCACAAATCCTCAAAGATATAATGTGTAACTGGCTACCGAGATTAGTCAGAAACAAGTGTGGCGAAGTTTTATTACAGTAAGATGAAAAAACCATGACTTACATAACCAGCATCAAAAAAAGTAACTGCCATGTAAACGTTGGTCTTTATCCTTCTGCTGCGTAACATCCGTTACCAAACTCATACTTCGAGTACAAGCATAACAACTTTGACATAATTTGCAACATATTTTTTTGTACTTTTAACGCGATATCTGGCGCACTCCATATCTTTTATAGCGCTCAGGCGTTGAAAAAAAATAGCTATACAATGCCCTTAAATACCAATGGTTTATCGTAAGTTTTATGACAAACCATTCGATTATGCCCACTGTATTGCGTACAAAAATAAAGCGCTACTTATTCACTGATAAGTAGCGCTTATAAGCAAAATAGCATTATCGCTATCTACTATCGACCCACTATCGACATCGGGTCAATATAGCCATGTAGCACTATATACATGCATCGACACAGCTTTTATGCCGATGCAATAGTATAGCGAAGCACACTGGCTTAGACGTTGGCTTTTAGATCCAAGCGTGCTTGGTGCAATAGTGGCTCAGTGTAGCCGCTTGGCTGCTCGCGTCCTTTAAAGACGAGGTCACAGGCGGCTTTAAAGGCATAAGACTGCTCAAAGTTGTTTGCCATAGGCTGATAGCTACTGTCGCCGGCGTTTTGTTCATCGACGATCTTCGCCATACGCTTCATGGTATCCATGACTTGCTGCTCGCTGACCACACCGTGATGCAACCAGTTGGCGATATGCTGGCTTGAGATACGCAAAGTCGCACGGTCTTCCATCAGGCCCACATCGTTGATGTCAGGCACTTTTGAGCAACCGACGCCTTGGTTTACCCAGCGTACCACGTACCCTAAGATACCCTGCGCGTTGTTGTCCAGCTCTTGCTGCTTCTCTTCCTCTGTCCAGTTGGTGTCTTTGGCCAATGGAATGGTCAAGATATCGTCTAGGCTAGCACGCTCGCGTGATTTTAGGCTGTCTTGTACCTCGGCGACCTTGACTTGATGATAATGCATGCTATGCAAGGTGGCGCCTGTCGGTGATGGTACCCAAGCGGTACTGGCACCAGATTTTGGATGCGCCGCCTTGGTCTCTAGCATCTCTTTCATCTCATCAGGCTTGGCCCACATCCCTTTACCAATCTGCGCCACACCCTGCAGGCCTGTTTCTAGACCGATATCGACGTTCCACTGCTCATAGGCGGGCTGCCATGCCTGCGACTTCATCTCGCCTTTGGGTACAAAGGCACCTGCATTCATACTGGTATGCATCTCGTCGCCTGTACGATCCAAAAAGCCGGTATTAATAAAGATAACGCGCTCTTTGGCTTGGCGGATGGCTTCTTTTAGGTTTACCGTCATGCGGCGCTCTTCATCCATGATACCTATCTTGAGCGTATGGCGCTCTAGACCGAGCAAATCCTCTACCGCATTAAACAAATCATTGGCCATTTTGACTTCATCAGGGCCATGCATTTTTGGCTTGACGATATACATCGAGCCTTTACGTGAGTTTGATAGCGCGTTTTTGCCTTTTAGATCGTTTAGCGTCAATAGCGGCGTGATCAATCCATCCATTAAGCCTTCAAAGATTTGCTCTTGACCATTGCCCAAATCGACCAAAATCGCTGGGTTTTGCATCAAGTGACCAACGTTACGAATCAAAAGCAATGAGCGACCGGGTAAGATCAGTGTGCCGCCCTCTGGTGTGGTGTACTCACGATCTGGGTTTTGCTTACGGGTGCGGGTTTTACCACCTTTTTCAAACGTCTCTTGCAAATCGCCATTCATCAAACCCAGCCAGTTGCGATACACTTCGACTTTTTCTTCGGCATCGACCGCAGCGATTGAGTCTTCGCAGTCTTGAATCGCGGTAATGGCGGACTCTAATAGTACGTCTTTGATGTTTGCTGGGTCATCTTTACCCACTGGATGGCTGGCATCGATTTGAATCTCTGCGTGTAGGCCATTGTTTTTGAGCAAAATACCAGAGGGGCTATCTGCCTCGCCGACATAACCGACGAATTTTTCGGCGTCTTTTAGCTCAGTGCTGCTGTCGCCTAGCTTGACTTCCAGCTTTCCATCGACGATTTTAAAGCCTGTGACATCGGTATAAGAGCCTGAGGCTAGCGCAAAATGCTCGTCCAAAAAGGCTTTGGCATAAGCGACAACAGCCGCGCCGCGCGTGGGATTATAGCTGCTGCCCGCTTCTTGACCATTTTCATCGCTGATGACATCGGTGCCATATAAGGCATCATACAAGCTGCCCCAACGGGCGTTGGTGGCATTTAGCGCATAGCGCGCGTTGCGTACGGGGACGACTAGCTGTGGACCTGCAATATGAGCAATCTCATCATCGACGTTTTGGGTGCTTACTGTAAAGTCATCGCCTTCTGGTAACAAATAGCCAATTTCTTGCAAAAAAGCCTTGTACGCTGGGAAATCAATCTCACCTTCTTTGGCAGGATTGTCTAGATGCCATTGATCGATTTGCGCTTGAATGCTGTCACGAGTCGCAAGCAGCGCTTTGTTGCGCGGCGTAAACGCTTTGATGACTTCTTCAAAACCTGACCAATAACTGTCTGAGTCCACACCGACTTTTGGCAGCACTTCGTTTTCGATAAAGTCATACAACTGCTGGTCGATGGCAAGAATACCTTTTTGAATCCGATTGGCGTTAGAAGATTGGCTCATGCTGTTATCCTTATCTATCTGTGATGGGTGTACCTACGAAGTTGCTACCACTATAGCGGTAGTAGATGACGTGCATTTCTCTAAAATGGCGCGTCCTTGATATGAGCGGGTGATCTGCGTGATGGCTGTGCCTTTTCGTCGATAGTGATATCTGCTTTATATCGCGCTGGCAGTTGTTATAATGTTTGCCATCTCGAGCGGGCGCTCATCGCTCCTTGATCGCTCCTTTATTGAGTCATAAAACAAAATGCCGCCTAAACAAAATATCATCCTACTATCAAATAAAGAAATAAACAAGAAAACACCATTCACCAAGTAAATACTGGGGTTGTATAATAATGATACCCTACAGCCTATCGGCGCTTAGGCTGTTTATCCTCAAATCGTGGTAATCGTTTTTTTGAGCTTTTATATAGTCAATTTATTATAAAAACGATAGTTAATATTTAATAAGCTCAGGCGGTAAACCTAAACCTTTAAAACAACCTTTTATGTTATTCAATATTTTTTGACCATGACACAGACTATGAGTAAACCAACCATGCCAACCAATTCCCATGCTATAAACAACGACACTACAGTAGAAAGCAGTACAGAAGAAGACAGTGTAGATATCTCGCAGCTGCGCACACCGAACAAAGTAGATTTATCTGCGGTTTATGGTTTTTTGGGCGCACGTACCACGCCAGACTGGGTAGCCGCCGCTATCGCTGATCTACCTTTGATCATTCAAGATCATGCCAACTGCGAAAAGAAAGCCGCTGGCACCGCGATGAACCTATTGTTTCGCTATGAGTTTTCTTATGATTTGCAGCGTAAATTGGCGCAGCTGATACGTGAGGAGATGCTGCACTATGAGCAAGTGCTGGGTATCATGAATGAGCGCGGTCAAGAATGGCGGTACTTAAGTGCGGGGCGCTATGCCAAAGGCATGCTCAAACACAAGCGCACTTATGAGCCTGCGGCAATGATCGACGTGCTGATCATCGGCGCGTTTATCGAAGCGCGCTCTTGTGAGCGCTTTGCGGCATTGGCTGAGAGGATTGATGATGAGCGATTGGCAAAATACTATCGCTATTTGCTCAAATCAGAGAGTCGTCATTTTGAGGATTATTTGGCATTGGCACAGTCACTATCGACAGAGGCTATCGATGAGCGAGTGGCATTTTTTAGAGAAGTAGAAGCAGCGCTTATCACCAGTCCTGATACTGAGCTACGGTTTCATAGTGGCCCGCCCGCTTAACTATTTATCGTCTTCCATCAGCGGGCTATCATACTGTTTATGGTCTTTGGCGACGTGGTGCGGGTCGTGATCATCTGTGACACGCTCTGCAGCCGCAGGATTGGCTTTTTGCAGCGCATCATCAGGCACGATACCGTCATTGTCATCAGCATCTTTTAGTTCATGCTGCTGGTGTTTTGGTGACTGCGCTGTCTCTGCTGGTTTTAATGAGTGATCATTGGGGTTATTCATAGCATTTCCTTATGATAGAAAGATGAAAGTAAATCAAGTGAATGAAGGATTTGCCCTAGATCATAAAAAAACTATCTGTCTTTTTTATGATCTTTCTCATCAGGGTTTAACACCCGTGTCTGGGCATTATCGACAGTGGCATAGCGATTTTTATTGTTAATCTTATGGCTATCAGGGGCTTCGCTACTGACGGTCCTTTCATTAACGTTATCATCAAACGCAGTGCCTTCTTGATCGCGTCGATCTGGCTGGCGCGCAGGGTTATCATCGCCATTGACATGCTCTGTCTCTACGATGCCTTCTTCAAAAGTATCTGTCCCTTTATTCTCTGTCGTGTTTTCTTTAATTTCATGATCTTCGATATCATGTTTTTTGCCATTATTGCTCATATCGTGGCGACCAAGCGTATCTTTATGATTATCTATGGGCGTTTTGGTTAATGCTGGATCTTTGGTTTGCATCATCTTATCCTTGTCTTTTTTATCGTTATTGTTTTTCATTAATACTTGATGTTCGTAGTACTTCTTTAGCATGGCCAAAAAGTGGTATGCTCAACACTCGACCTTATGTTTCATAATAGCTTATATGGGCCTAACCTATATGGACAACGAACTATCCATTGCCTTTTTGGCTCAAATCATGAGCATTGAGATCGGCCACGTTTTTGCCGCCATCAGGTAGGTTTTCTTCTTTGCGCGGGTCGACATAGACCTCGTCTGTCTCCTGTGAGGCTTGTTCCGGCCCATCTATATTTGGCTGGTATTTTCGGCCTTCGTAACTGCCTTTTGGGTTGTCTGGCTGCTTGATGGCAGGGTCGTGGATCGGTACTGCTTCTTCATTATTTGGGCGTGTATTGTCTGACATGCTATATCCCTCACGTATGTATTGGCGTGGACGTGTCCTCAATTCAATCGATAGTCATCTAAATGGGCTAAAAATGGCTAAATCTGGCCAAACGGTGTCAAATAGCTAATTAATATCTCGATATTACCTGCGCTATCTTCCTTGTTTGACGGCGACTTATCTCATTTTTATCACCATTTTTAAAATGAGGACACGCCCTATTAAGTGGAGTAACTATTTATCCTGTTATTTGTTATCCTCTTATTTATCGGTACGCAAATCCTCTTCGATGAAGGCGGTTTGCTCTTCTTCGCTTAGCTGTTCAGGCGCATCGACTTTCTTGTCTTCCTTGAGGTTTTGCTGAATCTTTTGACTGTCTGCCTGTTCGGCTGCTTTTTTGATGTCTGATTTTGTATCAGAATTATCAGACGTCGTATCGTGATTACTCATAGAGGCTTCCCTTTTTTCCTATGCTTTTATCATTGGCTTTTACGTTCTATGCTTTATGATTGAGTGTATTTTTATTATAGAAACAAGGCTCGACCAGACACCAGTGTGCTGCGGTATCAATGTGTGAATAAATGTGAGGTTACAAGACAGTTTGTAACTTCCTACCAGCAGCATGCAAATAACGGTACCTACTGGCATCCATAAAAAAACCAAACGCCAGTCATCGCCAGCGTTTGGTTTGAGTCAGTATTAGAGGGCTGTTAAGACGACGCCTCTACCCCATTGATGAGCGTTAATAAATGCTCTTGGGCGGCATGTGGCGGTGTGCCAGCAGCGGGCTGTAATTGCTGCCAGACGCCGTCGCCGTTGAGTGTCCACGCTTGGGTATTGTCTTGTAAGTAGTTGATCAAGCCATCTTGATATATCTGCTGAAACAGTTTTTTATCTTCAATCGGAAACGCCACTTCGACGCGGTGAAACAAATTACGGTCCATCCAGTCGGCACTACCACAATACAGACGCTCGTCACCGTTATTATAAAAATAGTAAATGCGTGTGTGCTCTAAAAACCGGCCAATCACCGAGCGTACCGTGATGTTTTCCGACAAACCTTTGACCTGTGGACGCAGACAGCACATTGAGCGCAAAATCAGCTCGATTTTTACCCCTGCTTGAGAGGCGTCATAGAGCTTGCCGATCAGGCGACGCTCCGTCAAAGCATTGACCTTGACCATGATATGAGCGCGTTTGCCTGCCTTTGCGTGAGCGATCTCATCATCGATAAAACTCATCAACTTATCATGCAAGGTAAAGGGCGCATGCAGTAGTTTTTTGAGATTGGCAGGCTTGCCCATGCCCGTTAGCTCCTGAAATATCTTGTGCACGTCTTCTGAGATATCAGGATCGGCGGTAAACAAGCCGTAGTCGGTATAGACCTTAGCATTGGCGGCATGGTAGTTGCCTGTCCCTAGGTGTACATAGCGGCGAATGCGATCATCCTCGCGGCGTATGATTAGCATCAGTTTGGCATGGGTCTTGTAGCCGACGATGCCATACACCACCACCGCCCCTGCTTCTTGCAGATAATTGGCGACTGCGATGTTTGAGGCTTCATCAAAACGGGCGCGCAGCTCGATGACGGCAGTGACTTCTTTGCCATTTCGAGCAGCAGCGGCCAGCGCTTTGACGATTTCTGAATTGGTGCCTGAGCGGTACAGCGTTTGCTTGATTGCCAAAACTTTTGGGTCGTTGGCGGCTTGCCATAATAAGTTGACGACAGGTGAGAAGGCATGAAAAGGGTGATGCACCAGTACATCGCTTTTGCGCATGGCAGCAAACATGCTACTGGTTTTGTCCAGCTTTTTTTCTTCGCGGCGAAACGCTTTGGGTATCGCTTGCGTAAAGGGCTGATAGCGCAGCGCTGGTATATTAAAGTCGAACAATAAACGCGTGAGGTTGACCGGCCCGTTGACACGGTACAGCTGATTGTCGTGCAGCTCAAACTCATTGAGCAGATAGTCGCTGATGGGTGTCGGGCAGTCGGTGGTGACCTCTAGGCGCACCTTATCACCGAAGCGGCGGTTTTCAAGCTCACCCTCTAACGCTTTGGCGATATCCTCGACATCGTCCGCTAGGTCTAAGTCCGCATTACGCGTCAGTCGAAACTGATGACAGCCGGTGACATTCATTCCCGGAAACAGCTCGCCAATATGCTCATGAATAATGGCCGATAGCATGACGTGATGCTCTTTGCCACCAGTCAGCTCATCAGGTAAGCGTATGACGCGTGGGAGACTGCGCGGCGCGGGAACGATGGCGAGATTGATATCACGACCAAAGGCATCTTTGCCCTCTAGGGTAGCGATAAAGTTGAGGCTTTTATTGACCAAACGCGGAAACGGGTGGGCAGGATCAATACTAATCGGCGTCAGCACAGGCGAGACTTGTTCGGTAAAATAGCGCTTCATCCATGCCGACTGCTCGCTATTTAGCTCATCGCGCTTGAGATAACGGATGTCTTCTTTGGCCAGCGCAGGCAAGATGTCTTCATTGAGAATGCGATACTGCTCAGCGATGGCTTCATGCGCTACAGCAGAGATATCATTGAGCACCTCACTGGGCCGCATACCGTGCGCGCTGGTCGACACATCACCGATATTGAGCTTTTGCATGATACCGGCCACGCGAATCTCAAAAAACTCATCGATATTTGATGAAAAAATAATCAAAAAAAACAAACGCTCAAGCAGCGGATGGCGCGGACTGGCAGCCTGCGCCAGTACCCGCAGATGAAACTGCAACAAAGACAGGTCGCGATTGATATAACTGCTGGGCGAATAACTGCCATCCTCAAATCGCTGCCATGCGATGTGGGCGAGATCATCCTCTTTTTTCCCATGCGCCCCATCGTTTATGCTCATCACGGCGGCGCTATTGTCAGTCTGATGCTGCTTATCATTGCTTTTGGTATCTGCCACGTCCCTACTCCTTTTGCCTTCTCGATACGTCATGATGCTGATTGTGGTAAGACTGCATTTTTCATGCGTTTTTTGATGATACGCTGTTTGTTACGTAGCCGTCTATCGCCTTGGTTGTTTTCATAGTATTTTGGATTGGTCAGCATACTGATGAGCAGCGCGGACTCGTCACGGTTGAGATTGGCCGCAGTTTTATTAAAATAGTGGTGCGCAGCCGCCTCGATACCGTAGATACCATCGCCAAACTCAGCCACGTTAAGATAAGCAGTCAAGATACGCTGTTTGTCCCACAACGTCTCTATCATCACGGTGATAATCGCCTCTTCGCCTTTACGAATATAGGAGCGGTGCGCGGTCAAAAACAGGTTTTTGGCCAACTGCTGCGTGATGGTCGAGCCGCCAGCCGACATCTTGCCTGTTTCTTCGTTTTTTTTGCGTGCAGCCTCGATACCCTTTAAATCAAAGCCGTTATGCTGGCTAAAGGTTGCGTCTTCACTGACGATCGCTGCTTGCTTGGCAGATTTGGCAATGGCGTCGTACTCTGCCCAGTTTTGCGTTACGGTGCCGCCTGTCAGGCGATGCGTGAGCATAAACATGCTGTTGTTAATGGGCTGGGTTTTCCAAATCAATAATAGCCCTGCGACCAAAACATGAAAAACCACGACCAACAACATGAACGCCAAAAATACTCGTTTGATAAATGTGCCAAAACTTGCCATGCGCGATATCCAAGTGATTGAAAAGATAAAAGGTAGCCGCTTATCCAAAAACAGCCCAAGCAGTTAACTCAAATAGCAGGTCATCTTACCTAATCTCATAATCGCTGTCATTATTTACCCCACTTCTTTATCATGTCAGTAGCGCAATGCAATATAAGCTTTTTACAATAAGCTTTTTTACGACCCATCCAAGTAAACGAAGCGGTTGCCACCCACATAAAAACAAGCGCCAGACATAGGACGCTAGACATAGACGATAGAGCACGAGTATAAACATGGATTATGATAATAGTATAGCAGAGCAGGATATAGCAGAGCTGCGGGCACGCATAGTAGCCGCCAACCCTAGTCTTGGCACTAGTGAAAATATCGATAACTGGTGGCTGCTTGGTACCACAGGCTGCCATCTGTGTGATGTCGCTGAACAAGTCATCGCGCAGTTTCAAACCGTACAGCGGCTGACCTATCAGTATGTCGATATTGCCGACTTCGATGAGCCGCTAATGATGACATTTGCCACTACCATTCCTGTGATAATCACACCGACAGCACGCTTAAATTATCCGTTTTCGGTGCTGGATTTGCAGCAGTTATTTATGTCTGCGCCATCATAGGACAGCTTGCCATAATAATAACAAGACATCTATGAGCGCCTCACACCCAACATTAAAAAATTGCCTGAGTTAAAAGAGATGACTGAATTAAAAAAGATGACTGAGATTGAAGATTTGCGCCGCGTCGCTGAGCGCAAAGTACCGCGCATGTTTTATGACTATGTCGACTCAGGCTCATGGACCCAGACCACCTATCGCCAGAATGAAACCGACTTTGACCGCATCAAGCTGCGTCAGCGTGTCTTGGTCGATATGGACAATCGCAGTCTGGCGACACAGATGATCGGCGAACCGGTCAAAATGCCAGTCGCCATCGCGCCGACAGGCTTTACTGGCATGATGTGGGCTGATGGTGAGATTCATGCGGCGCGCGCCGCGGAAAAGTTTGGCGTGCCGTTTTCGCTGTCGACCATGAGTATTTGCTCTATCGAGGATGTGGCGACAAACACCGCCGCGCCGTTTTGGTTTCAGCTATACGTCATGCGCGATCAGGACTTTATGGCCAATCTGATTCGCCGTGCCAAAGCCGCCAATTGCTCTGCGCTTATCTTAACCGCCGACTTGCAAGTACTCGGTCAGCGCCATAAAGACATCAAAAACGGACTTTCTGCCCCGCCTAAACCGACACTGACCAATATCCTAAACCTGATGACCAAGCCGCAGTGGTGCATGAACATGCTCGGCACTCGCCGCCGGACATTTGGCAACATCGTCGGCCACGCCAAAAACGTCGAGGACATCTCCTCGCTCTCAGCGTGGACGGCAGAGCAGTTTGATCCAAGCCTGAGCTGGGATGATGTCGCGCGTATCAAAGACATGTGGGGCGGTAAGCTGATTATAAAGGGCATCATGGAGCCTGAAGATGCGATACTCGCCGCCCGTAGCGGTGCCGATGCGCTGGTCGTCTCTAACCATGGCGGTCGTCAGTTGGACGGGGCGCTGTCCTCTATCTCTGCCCTCTCTGACATCGTACAGGCAGTCCATGCCGAAAACAGCGACATCGAGGTGTGGCTCGATAGCGGTATTCGCTCAGGTCAAGACGTCCTAAAAGCCATCGCCTTGGGCGCAAAAGGCACGATGATTGGCCGCGCTTTTCTGTATGGGCTGGGCGCTTATGGCGAAGATGGTGTGCGCCGCGCGCTTGAGCTTATCTATAATGAGTGCGATATTAGTATGGCATTTTGTGGGCATACCGATATCAACACAGTCACAAAAGACATCTTGGTAAAAGGCACGTACGAAAACCTCAAAGTGAGCTGATCCATAATGGCTGATTGGTTTTTGATACAAGCGCCGTTTGACACACGGGCACGCTGGCAAACGACTTGCTCTGCGCATCGTCTTTGTGCTTTATTTATCATTATCTTTACTGCTTATTTATTCTATTTATAACTTATCAATAAAACTGGCGCTTATGACCATACAACAACTGTTAAAGACAGCACCTGTGACCACCTTACTGTTAATCAGCTTTATTGGGCTGTTTCTCCTGCAGGTGCTGACAGGCGTCGATGCCAATAACCCCTCGACTGAGGATTTGCTCAAATGGGGCGCCAATGCGCTGCCCTTTACCATGACTGACGACCCATGGCGGCTGCTCAGTAGTGCGTTTTTGCATATTGGTTTGATGCATCTATTGTTTAATGGGTTTGCCATGTATTTTTTCGGTCAAGTGGCCGAACCGATGTTTGGCTCCGCGAAGTTTTTGGCGTTGTTTTTATTGGCGGCCATCGGTGGCAACTTACTCAATAACCATGTCACTTGGCAAGGGATTTTAGATGGCACGGGGCAGCCTGGCATATCGGCAGGTGCCTCAGGTGGCATCATGGGTATCGGGGCGGCGTTACTCATCGCTGCATTATTCAAAATCTCAGTCAACGGCCTTGTGCTTAATCTCAAAAGTTTGATATTTATTATGGGTATCAATTTGGTCTATGGTTTTGCTGTCCCCGGTATCGACAATGCTGGTCATATCGGCGGCGCGGTGACAGGTTTGGTGATTGCGCTGGCCTTTGCCATTGCCTATCGTCAGCGTGCCAAGGCCACACAAATACGCCCGCCTTTTGATGCAAGCTTGCATATCCATCCCACTTATCAGCAGTATACAGGGTATAATAACTATCATAATAATAGTCATAATAGTCATCACTATGCTGACTCAAATAAGGCAAAAAACCCTGCGATACTATGGCAGCTGCTCCCTTGGCTTGTGATGCTCGTCATGAGTGTTGGCTTTGCCTACTGGTGGCAAGACTTGCATCAGCAGCTACTACAAGTGCTCGCCGCCATTGAATAGCGCTCATTGAGTAGCACGCTGTGGCTATTCGTCACTATGAGTAGTGTTGATAACAGCCTACGTGCCAACAGCTTACGCAATTTATTCACCAGCACTTTTTTACTTATCTTACTTATCTTTATTTGCTCAAATTTTGACGATATCGTTTCACCATTTACTAGTCCAACCACTGATGAGAAAAAAACCATGTCTAATGTATCTGCGCTACCCCATGTCGCTACACGTATGACCTTTAACGCTTTGGCAGCTACTGCCTTACTGGGTGTCGCCAGCATGTCTCATGCCGCGATTTTTAAAAACAACTTACCGACCGATCCAGACGCGGTACTTAGCGTCGGCGTCAACGTCATGGCCGTCAATCCAGCCTATGATATGGAAGACAGCACTGATATACGCGTGCTGCCGGGCGTGTTTTATGACAACAACAGAGTCTATGCGCGCGGCGCTCAAGCTGGTGCTTATCTCATCAATGATGGTACCAATCAGCTCTCGGCATACGCGCAGCTGTCTGGTAGCGAGTTTGACCCTGATGATGCCCGCGGCGCGCTACAAGGACTAGATGAACGTAAGGCCTCGGCAGCGGCAGGTTTGACGTATTTACGTCGTACGCCAGTCGGGGGTTTTCGTGCGCAGATCGCAACAGATGTATTGGATCGTAGCGGCGGCAACACAGCGCGGCTGACTTATCTGGCGCGTATCACTCAAGGTAAGCTCACCGTCTATCCGAGTGCAGGGTTTGAGTATCATGATGCAGATTACAACGAGTATTATTATGGCGTTAGTGAAGAAGAATCTGCCAAGACCGGCATTGCTGCTTATAAATCCAATTCAAGCTTAAACCCTTATATCAATATCAGTGCCAACTATGACTTCAATGAGCGCTGGGCAGGCTTTGCCAACCAAAGCTTAAGCTATCTGCCAAATGAGCAAAAAGACAGCCCAATGGTCAACTCGCGTACCGAGTCCACCACGACACTAGGCTTGCTGTATAAATTTTAATTGAGCTTAGATTTTGAATAAAAAGACCTTGCCACATAACGTGACAAGGTCTTTTTTATCTAAGTCTATCAGCCTGCTGAAAACTAGCCTTTAATCTTTCTGATAGAGTCGACGTTACAGCCTTTATAAAGGATTTCGCTCTTAGCGTTTTGGATATTGGCCGAAGAGTTATGATAGTTGTTTAAACGCAGAGGCCCAGTCATGATACTAAAGTTATCCTCATCGCCAAACACAGTACCGACATTGTCAGAGCGTCCTAAGTTGATTGGTAAAAATCTTGTTTTGCCATTCAAAGTAGCTTCTGCAAAGGTCGGTAGATACTCTTTATTAAAACCATAAGTCACACTGACTTTTTTGTTGTTTTGGCAGCTATAGTTGACTTGTCTGTGTTTGATGGCCGTATCATAGCTCTCACTTGGCTCCATCACATTGTCTGAATAGGCCATTGCTGAGCCAGAGCCCAACATCGCCATCATAATACCAGCAGATGACAAAGCGGCTGTTAATTTTTTCATAATAGTACCTCAATTGAGTGATTAAAATAGTTATAGATAGGGAGACGTTAGCGGCGAACTATTTTTGGTTAGTCTAATCGTTCGCTCTTATTGGCTTTATCGTGATTTAGAAAATGTTTTTAGAAGCTATTATTTACGAATTCACGAGCCCATACCTATGTACTCATTATAATAAAAATTTTTGTTTGGGTTGTTATAACTGTGAGTGCGCTTGTTGACTACGGGTAAGGCTTTGTTGCGCGCGATGTAGATACTGTCACTCATAGACAAAAAAAAAGACCTTACGCATCCGTTTATAGAGGATGGTAAGGTCTTTTGTTACTTAGACTATCAAATTTAAAAATCTGAATAGCGAAAAAGACAAACTACTCAGGTTTTTGGTTTGATACTTTGGATTGATACTAAGAAGGATGTACCATATCCGCAGGGGTTACCCACTCATCGAACTGCGCTTCAGTGAGTAGCTCTAACTCAACCGCCACTTGCTTCAAGGTTTTGTTTTCTTTATAAGCTGTCTTGGCGATTTTTGCCGCGTTTTCATAGCCGACATGACGGTTTAGTGCCGTCACCAGCATCAATGAGTTGTGCAAGAAGTCATCGATTTTTTCTTTGACAGGCTCAATACCAACGGCGCAGTTATCGTTAAAGCTGTTGCACGCATCGCCCAGTAGCTTGATAGATTGCAATAGGTTAAAGGCAATCACAGGCTTATACACATTTAGCTCAAAGTTACCTGACGCGCCCGCCATGCTGATAGTCGTGTCGTTACCCATCACTTGCGCCACAACCATGGTCATCGCTTCTGACTGCGTTGGGTTTACTTTACCTGGCATGATAGATGAGCCTGGCTCGTTTTCTGGAATGGTCAGCTCGCCAAGACCACAACGAGGACCTGAGGCAAGCCAGCGTACGTCGTTAGCGATTTTATTGAGGCTACCTGCTAGGGTCTTTAATGCGCCAGAAGCAAAGACTTCGGCATCACGCGCCGCTAGTGCTTCAAATTTATTTGGTGAAGTGACAAAGGGTAAGCCTGTCAATGTCGCCAATTGCTCAGCTGCTTTTACTGCATAATCAGGGTGGGCGTTTAGACCCGTACCTACTGCAGTGCCGCCTAGTGGCAACTCATATAGACCTTGTAGCGCATTGTCGATGCGAGTCAATGCATGGTCAAGCTGGCTGACATAACCGCTGAACTCTTGGCCTAGGGTCAAAGGCGTGGCGTCTTGTAAGTGCGTACGGCCGATTTTGACGATGCTATCGAACTCGCGGGCTTTGGCATCTAGCGTATCGCGTAGTGCTTTTACCGCTGGGATAAGCAAGCTGTTGATCTGACGAGCAGCGGCCACACGAATCGCGGTTGGGAAGCTGTCGTTGGTAGACTGGGCGTGGTTGACATGATCATTTGGGTGAATCGGCGTGTAGCTGCCGCGCGCGTTCCCTGCGATTTCGTTGGCACGGTTGGCCAGCACTTCGTTCATGTTCATGTTTGACTGCGTACCAGAACCGGTCTGCCATACAACTAATGGAAACTGATCGGTAAGGCCACCATTGATGATTTCATCTGCCGCTTGTACGATAAGGTCGCGCTTATCGCCTTCGATACGCTCTAGGCTGGCGTTGGTGATAGCAGCGGCTTTTTTTACCAGTGCCATCGCTTCAATCATCGGACGCGGCAAGGTCTCGCCACCGATTTTAAAGTTTTCACGGCTACGCTGGGTTTGCGCGCCCCAATAAGCGTCGGCTGGGACTTCCACGTTGCCCATTGTGTCTTTCTCAAGTCGTGTTGCCTGATTCTGTGTCGACATAACTACCCTCTTTGGTTTTATTGAGCCATAAAAAGTGCAACGCACGCTGCACATAAAGGAAAATACGATGTAAAGTGGCGTTATGATAGCATGACTTATCACAAATTTCTCCACGTCCGTGAGGCTAACTGATGTCCAAAAGCACCAGCCAACACCCATCTGCCACGACAGCACCTAAAGCATTACTTCAGTCATCATCTAAGGGCGCTGACGTAAAAATAAAGGATAAAATGACAGCTACTATTGTCAATCCATCCAGACGACAATTTACCCGCCAGCGTCGCCAGTTAAGTGCAGGCGAGCGCAGACAATACGCGCGCATGGCGAGCTTACATTTACCCAAACTTCAGCAGCGCCTACCACCGCGTGCACGTGTTGGCTTGTATTACGATGGCTTTGGTGAGCTGCCCACTCAGCCACTGCTTAACTGGTGTAAGCGCCTAGGTTATTTGCCGTATTTGCCAGTGGTCGGCTCGCTCGGTCGTGATGCTACGGGTAATATTGATAAACACCTGCGTTTTGTGCCGATTTATCATTCTAAATGGGTAAACGTACCGACACGGATTCATAGTCTGGGTATGAAGCAAAATCATCATCGCAGGTTACGCTGGGCACGAGAGTTAGACGTCATTATCTGTCCACTGGTGGCAGTGGATAAACGTGGCAATCGTATGGGTATGGGCGGCGGCTTTTATGATACAACGCTTGGTAAAAGCCATCAGGCAGGGTTGAAAAAGCCGTTAAAAATTGGCTGGTGTTACGATTTTCAAGTGGTCGAGCAGCTAGCGCGTCAGCCTTGGGATGTGCCGTTAGATGGCCTGATAACGCCAAGTGGTATAAGGTGGTTTCAACCCAATCTTATTAATAAGGCTGAGCAAGAAGCCTCTAGCGCTGATACCGTTGATACGTATCTAAAAGCGTTAGGAAGTGATGACAAAAGAGAAATGCTTTACTACAGTCAAGAACAATCCTTTGGCTCTGATGAATTGGCTAGTGTCATTAATGAGGCGCGTTTGAATGAGTTGCTGGCACAAAGTGATGCGTTTTTGAGTAATGTAAATGGTGAAATTGGGGATTTTGATGAGGGTGGTAATACCAGTGAAAAATGATTTATATCGAACAACAAACTACAGGTATGCTTAGCACATTGCTGATAATTATAGCGCTATTCTTAGTGCGCTAAGCAACTGAGAAAAATGTGAACCAAACCCTTATAAAAAGCCAAAAAGGCGGATGATTATCAAATCACTCGCCTTTTTTGATTTGGTAATAGCCGTTTAGAGTATTGTCTAAAGCACCATCGCTGCAATCCAACCAAAGGCCAATAATGGGATATTGTAATGCAAAAAGGTCGGCACCACGCTGTCTTTGATATGGTCGTGTTGGCCATCGATATTCAGGCCAGAGGTCGGCCCGAGTGTCGAATCTGAGGCAGGCGAGCCTGCATCACCAAGCGCGCCAGCCGTACCGATAATCGCCACGGTGGCGAGCGGTGAAAACCCTAGAGAGATACAGAGCGGCACATAGATCGCGGCCAAAATAGGGATGGTCGAAAACGATGAGCCAATCCCCATGGTCACCACTAGCCCAATGAGCAGCATAATAAAGGCGGCAATGGCCTTGTTACCTGCGAACAACGACGCCGCGCCATCGACCAACGGCTGAATCTGCTCCGTCGCTTTCATAACCTCAGCAAAGCCTTGCGCGGTAATCATGATAAAGCCAATCATCGCCATCAGCTTGATACCATCATTAAACACCGTATCGGCATCACGCCATTTGACCACACCGGTCGCCATAAAGACTCCAAAGCCAAACATCGAGCCGAGCAGCAACGAGTCGGTATAAAGCTGCACCACAAAGGCGGTGACAATAGCCGCTAGCGCCACTAGGGTTTTGAGCTTACTTTGTGTCTTAGCGCCAGCAGCGGTTTTGCTCAAGGCATCATTGGCCACCACGGCATCGTGTGCTTCTTTATCTACTGCGACTTGCTGATAGTCACGCGGCTTACGATAACTGATAAATATCGCTGTTAATAAGCCGACCAGCATCCCTGTCGCCGGAATCGCCATCGCTTGTACAACTGAAATATCGGCGACATCGATGCCTGCTTCTCCAACGTTTTTTAGCATGATTTGATTGAGATAAATATCACCAAAACCATAAGGGATAAACATATAAGTGGTGACCAGACCAAAGGTCAACAGGCACGCGATCAGACGACGATCTATCTGCATACGGTTGAACGCCAGCAGCAATGGCGGCACCAGCAGCGGGATAAAAGCGATATGAATGGGGATTAGGTTTTGGCTAAAGCAGCTCATCATTACCAAGCCGGCAAACAGCAGATACTTAATCATCGCGCTGGTGCCACCAGCATCGATACGCTTAATGACCGCTCCTGCGAGTGATTGCGGCAATCCAGAGTGAGCAATCGCCACTGCAAAAGCCCCAAGCAGTGCATAGGACAGCGCGATTTGCGCGCCATTGCGGATACCTTCTTGAAAGGCATTGAGGGTATCGGTCATACCCAGACCTGCGATGAGCCCACCTGCCAGCGCGCCGATTAACAAACTCAGTACCACGTGTACCCGCGCCAAAGATAGCCCTAGCATGATGACTACCGCCAACAGCACTGCATTGATGGTCATATTCTCGCCCCTTACCCTATGTTTTTAGCCTTATGATGGCGCTTTTGCGTTTTACCCGCTCTGCCTTATAGATAGCTTCGACTGCCGATTGCGGCTAAGACGCGCGCTATTTTACCTGATTTTACTCACAAAACCCACGCGCAGAACCCCGCAGACAAATAAAACCAAGCAAATAAAGAGACAATATCCTCGTTTCTGTTGGCAATAGAGCCTTGCAATTTTGTATAGCAGCACCATTTATCTAAACATGAACCACGAACTTGACTTTACAAGTCTGGTGAACGAGGAAGGAATATATGAGCGAACACAATATTGATCAAGACAATATCGACATCGATGTCGACGTTTCGACCGCAGCCACTGACGGCGATACGCCAAACGATACCCAAGAGAGTATCGCGGCGACCGCAGATCAAGCAAAAAAGCATCACGATAAACCGGCAGAAGCATATTTGCCGCTATTGGCGCTGCGTGATGTGGTGGTCTATCCGCACATGCAAATCGCCCTATTTGTCGGCCGCGCACCCTCCGTTAAAGCCGTCGAATTGGCGCAGGCGGAGTATGGCAACAAAGTACTGGTCGTGGCACAAAAAGACTCACTCACCGAAGACATTGATCAAGACAACTTGTATCAATACGGTACCGTGTGCCGCATCGTCAGCACCATGCCGCATGACAGCGACGAGAGCTGCATTAAAGTGCTGATCGAAGGTCAGTACCGTGCGCGTGTCGATACGATCGAAAACCATGATGCGCTAATGATGGCACGGTTTGAACGTGCTGACCTTGATGTAGCGATGGATGAGAGCCAGCAAAAAAACACCATTCAAGCGCTGACCACCCTGTTTGAAAGCTATGCAGATGCGCGCTTACGTAATGCGCGTGAGCTGACGCGCGTGGCGGGGCGTATCGACGACCTATTGGAGTTGGTCTATTTTATCTCGACCCGCGTATCGATGGATTTAGAGATCAAGCAATCGTTTTTAGAAAAAGACGATATCAAAACCCATATCAATACCTTGACCGAATATCTCGTCAAGCAAAGCGCGGAACAAAACATCGAGCAAGATATCCAAGAAGCCGTGCGTCAGCAGATGGAAGACAACCAGCGCGAGTACTTCTTAAACGAGAAGATGAAAGCGATCAAAAACGAGCTATCAGATCTCAATGATGGCGCGTTTGATGGTGAAGATGATGTGGCTGAGCTAGAGCAGCGTCTAGAAGATGCTGACTTGCCAGAAGATGTGCGCAAAAAAGCCGAGCAAGAGCTAAAAAAACTCAAAATGATGCCGCCTGCATCGAGTGAATCGTCAGTGGTGCGCAACTATATCGAGTGGATTTTGGACACGCCGTGGAACGCCACGACCAAGGTTTCTATCAATCTTGATAAAGCCAAAACGGTGCTGGACGAAGATCATTACGGCTTGCAAGATGTCAAAGATCGCATCTTAGAGTACCTCGCTGTCCAATCACGAGTGAAAAAACTTCGCGGCCCGATTCTGTGCTTAGTCGGCCCTCCCGGTGTTGGTAAAACGTCACTAGGTGAATCGATTGCCCGTGCTACTGGCCGTAAGTTCGTGCGTATGGCGCTTGGCGGCGTGCGTGATGAAGCAGAAATCCGTGGTCATCGCCGTACTTATATCGGTGCGATGCCGGGTAAAATCGTCCAGTCATTGGCCAAAGTCGAAGTCAAAAACCCGCTATTTTTACTCGATGAAATCGATAAAATGGCGCAAGACTTCCGCGGCGATCCAGCGTCAGCGTTGTTAGAGGTACTAGATCCTTCACAAAACGATACCTTTAACGACCATTATCTCGATATGGACTTAGACCTATCGCAAGTGATGTTTATCTGTACTGCAAACAGCATGGATATCCCGCCTGCCCTGCTGGACCGTATGGAAGTCATTCGCCTGCCGGGTTATACCGAAGAAGAAAAGGTCAACATCGCGCAGAAATACCTTGTACCAAAAGCCATCAAGCAAAATGGCCTCAAAGAAGGCGAGATTGAGATTGTCGAAGCGGCATTGCATAGCATCGTGCGTAGCTATACGCGTGAAGCTGGTGTGCGTAACCTTGAGCGTGAAGTCAATAAAATCTGCCGCAAAGTGGTACGCGGCTCGGTCGAAACCCATGGCGCCCGCGCTCCGAAAAAAGCAGAGCGTCAGCTGGTGGTGGTCGATGACAAAAACATCGATGACTATCTAGGCGTCCATCAGTACGACTATGGTCTGGCAGAAGAAGAGCCTGAGATCGGCCGCGTGACGGGACTTGCTTGGACACAAGTTGGCGGTGAGCTACTGACTATCGAAGCGGTGGCCATGAAAGGCAAAGGTGAGCTGAGCTTTACCGGATCGCTTGGTGACGTGATGAAAGAATCGATCCGTGCGGCCATGAGTGTGGTACGGGCGCGTGGCGACAGCCTAGGTATCGACTACGAAACCGTCAAAACCACTGATATCCACGTGCATATGCCAGAAGGCGCCACGCCGAAAGACGGCCCATCGGCTGGTGGTGCGCTGACCACAGCGCTGGTCTCTGCCTTAACTGGTATTGCCATTCGCCCGGATATTGCCATGACAGGCGAGATTACCCTGCGCGGTAAAATCTTACGCATCGGCGGTCTAAAAGAAAAGCTACTGGCCGCGCATCGCGGTGGCATCAAGCATGTGTTGATTCCAGAGAGTAATGAGCGCGACCTAGCTGATATCCCCGACAACGTCAAAGAAGGCTTGACCATTCAGCCAGTGGCGACAATTGATGAGATATTAAAAGTAGCGCTGGTCAGTATGCCAGTGCCACTTAAGCCTGCCAAAGTAACGGTCGATAAAACTTCTGGCAAAGCGCTACATAACTGATTTGATTGGTTATGAATCCAGCCTGATAAAAAAAGCCGCTCATCATCATGATGGGCGGTTTTTTTGCCTCATGCTTTTTAAACCCATACGATACTTACATTTATTAACCGATTGTTGCGCATTTGATGAATAACTATATTTAATGCTTGGCTATACTGATTGCGACATTAAGCAATGCTTGAGTAATTAAGCAGTGTTTGAGGACAGTTTTTGAGTACAGTATTTGAATACAGTGTTTGAGTACTTAGAAAACATGAGTACTTTGAGAAAACAGTAGACATTCATCACAACGAATAAATATAAATGGAGAGAATAATGAATAAGACAATGCTTGCAAGTGCACTACTATGTGGTTCGGCTCTTGCCATGACTGGCTGTCAAACGGTCGAAGGTCAAATGCAAACAGGCAATCCTGTCAATCAGCCAGCACTAAAATCTACCATCAAAGCCGTCGCTGGTAACCAAAATGAAGTCGGACAAGTATTCTTACGTCCAGTAGATGGCGGCGTACAGGTGTATGGTAAGCTGATGAACTTACAGCCTGGTAAGACCGTATCGCTTCATATTCACGAGACAGGCAGCTGTGCCAATATGGGTAAAGCAGCAGGCGGCCACTTCAATCCAGACAACAAACCGCACTCTAACCCCGATGACATGAATGGCCATGCAGGCGACCTGCCTAACTTGACAGCAAACGAAGATGGCGTTGCTACCATCAACTACGTCAACAAAAAAATCTCTGCGGCAGAAGCTGGCAAATACAGTGTCAACCGCTTAGCCTTTATCGTGCATAGTGGGGTTGATGATTATACCAGTCAGCCTGCGGGTAATGCAGGTGACCGTGTGGCATGTGGTATCATCGAAAAGACCTAATCGCAGTAGTTCGGTCGTAAAACATAGCCGTTCGCTAATAAAAAACCTCTTAGATCATTGAACTGACCCCCATAAGTTGGACACAACTTATGGGGTATTTTTATGGACATTAACATCGCAAGGTATGATCGAATCCAAATAAATCAGATACGCGGCTATCAGGTCGCTCACTGTATCGGTATCGAAGATTGGCTATCGTTTGGACTGATATTGATTACTCCTCAACCCACTCGCCATTACGCCAGTACACACCCCAACGCGTGGCTTTGCCGTTTTTTTCAGAGCCGATGTACTGCTCTTTTTTCTTACGTGACCAGCGCAGTATCGTTGGATTGCCATCTGGATCTTCATCTGGCCCGTCAAACAGATACTGGAATTTATCTTCCATCTTATCCTTGATAGGTCGCAGTTCAGTCAGCTTGGGCGCACGGGTTTCGCGCACTTTTGGGAACTTTGAGGCGGCGAGGAACATGCCTGCAGCGCCTTCACGCAAGATAAAATAGTCATCATGCTTGGTTGATTTAAGCTCTGGCAGATGAATCGGATCCATACGCGGCGGTGCAGCTTCACCGGTTTTTAGCACTTTGCGGGTGTTGTCGCACTGCTGACAGGCAAAATAAGGGCCAAAGCGTCCGGTCTTTAGCTCCATTTGTCCATCGCACTTATCACAATCAATGGTTGGCGCATCTGAGCCTGGGACTTCAAACTTACCTTCTTCTAAGATATAACCGTCGCAGTCAGGATTGTTACCGCAGATATGCAGTTTCAGGCCGCCATCGACGATATAGCCGTTCATCGCTGTACCACATTTGGGGCAGCGTTTTTTCTCCATCAGGTCTTTGACTTCCGCCACTTCATCGGCCGCGTCGCTTTCATCAAGATTGGCAAAAGCTTCGACTGGCATCAAGTTTTTGGTGCCTTTGCAGCGCTCTTTTGGCGGTAAGTTATAACCGGTGCAGCCTAAGAACACCCCCGTCGAGCCGGTACGCAGCTGCATTGGACGCGAGCATATATCGCAGTGCACATCGGGTACATCGGTCGGATCATTGGGGCGCATGCCGTCTTTTTCTTTGGCGCGCTCGAGCGTCTTTTTAAAGTCGCCATAAAAGTTATCCAGCACATCTTTCCAGTCTTGATCGCCTTCTGCGACGTGATCTAGCTTGTCCTCTAACGCGGCAGTAAAGGTATAGTCCATTAAGTCTGGGAAGCTTGCGGTCAATCTATCGGTGACGATATCGCCCATTTTTTCGGCAAACAAGCGCTTGTTTTCGAGCTTGACATAGCCGCGGTCTTGAATGGTGGAGATGATAGAGGCATATGTCGATGGACGGCCGATGCCTTTTTTCTCCAGCTCTTTGACAAGGCTGGCCTCTGTATAGCGCGGTGGTGGCTTGGTAAAGTGCTGGCTTGGGTCGAGCTTATCTAGGGTCAACTGATCGCCTTTTTTGACATCAGGCAGTAGCGTATCGTCCGTCTTGGCAGGCGGCATGACTTTGGTATAGCCATCAAACACCATGGTACGGCCGCGGGCTTTTAGCTCGATATCGCTTGCCGCCACAAATAAATTCACCGATAGATACTTTGCTGGCAGCATCTGACAGGCGACGAACTGACGCCAAATCAGCTCGTACAGACGTATGGCATCGCGCTCAACGCCTTTGAGCTGGGTGGATTTCATATGGACATTAGATGGGCGAATCGCCTCATGCGCCTCTTGTGCGCCTTGTTTGTTGCCATAAAAATTTGGTTTTTCTGGCACATATTTATCGCCATAGCTGTCTTCGATATAGCCACGCACAGCCGCTAAGGCATCACCAGACAAAAAAGTCGAGTCGGTACGCATATAGGTAATGTGCCCCGCCTCATACAGGCGCTGCGCCAAAATCATGGTCTTCTTCACTGAAAACCCTAAGCGTGTGCTGGCCGCTTGCTGCAAGGTCGAGGTGATAAACGGCGCACTCGGACGCGACTGCGTGGGTTTTTCCTCACGCTCTTTGACGATAAAATCGCTGGTTTTGAGTACTGCTAAGACTTTATCGGTCTGCTCTTTATTGACCAGCTTAAGCGTTTTGCCGCCTTGTTTGGTCGCCTCTAGGCGAATCGAGCTTTGCTCTGCGTCTGTCGGTGCTTTGGCATTATTAGCAGTAACGTGGGTATCGGCATGGATTTGCCAGTATTCCTCTGGAATAAAAGCGCGAATCTCATGCTCACGCTCGACCACCAGACGCATCGCAACCGACTGCACACGGCCCGCCGACAGACCACGCGCGATTTTTTGCCATAGCAGCGGCGATACCATAAAGCCGACGACACGGTCTAAAAAGCGCCGCGCTTGCTGGGCGTTGACACGATCGATATCGAGCTTTGATGGTTCTTTAAACGCATTTTGAATGGCGGATTTGGTAATCTCATTAAAAACCACACGCTGGTATTTGCTATCAGGGCCGCCGATGACTTCTTTTAGATGCCAAGCGATGGCTTCCCCTTCTCTATCCATATCCGTGGCCAGATAAATTTTGTCAGCGTCTTTGGCCAGTGCCTTTAGCTCTTTGATGACTTTGGTTTTGTTCGGCAGCACTTCATAGACGGCCGCCCAGTCATGCTCTGGATCGACACCCATACGGCGCACCAGTGCTTGCTGCGCTTTTTCTTCTTTGCTCAGCGTCTCATCTTTTTTGGCAGCGGTTGTCTTTTTTGCACTTTTACTGGCACTAACGGGCAAATCACGAACATGACCGATACTTGAGCGTACGATAAAGTCATCACCAAGGTATTTATTAATGGTTTTTGCTTTGGCGGGTGACTCGACAATCACCAACGACTTGCCTTTTTTTGGGCTATCGGTCGCGGATGCTGGAGTTTTTTTGGTTGTGGTTTTTGCCATATGTGACGACACCATAATATAAGTAGATGAAAAGTAGGTTTAAATTCAGCAGCATGGCAATTTATGGTAGCTAAGTATATTCGCTCAGCGATTTATTGTAGTAATGGCTGCCAATAAAAACGGTTATGAAACAAACACTAACCATAATACAAAGCGCACGTTATAAAGACGTTACACTGCTAAGTATTAAGCTGTCAACTGCAAATGACTGAGAGTTTGCCAAAAGTGCTTGCATATTGCTATTAAATGGAGACGAAAAATTGCTTTACCAGCTTTAGGGTTTTTTTTGCATTTGTCGCGCCCATTTGTCTAAGTTTGCCTTTAGGGCCAATAGATCAGTCTCAATCATTTTTTGTTGATAGGCGGGGTTGGTTGCTGGACGCACATAGGCGATATCTTCCCAGTAAATCACGATGCTATTGGCTTTGGTCAACAGCCCTTTGACAAAAGGCTCGATACTCGCAGGCAAGTCCAGCGGCGCTTTATCCAAAGCAAAGTTGGCCGGTTTGATGACAGGCTTGCTATGAGTCGCGCGAATCGCACTTGGCACCACAAGCTTGCTGTCATCTGCACTCGTATCGACAAAGCTACTATCTGGTCGCCACTGTCCATCAATCACCTGATAGCGCGCATGGGGCAGCTGGATATCGTCCAGTATGAGGCAGTACTGCCCAAGCATGCCGCGGCCATACTCGTTGTCACGGCCTTTGATCCAATCAGGGCAACTGACCAGCTTTGGGTTGAGCTGCAAGCGGCGTGCTGTCATGCGCAGCTTATCCAAGCGCTGATCAATACCGTTCGGTTTGAGCGCCATCATACTCCCTAACACAAATAGTACAATGATAACGCCGATCAATATTCCCATGATGGTCTGGCCTTTTGACTAAAAACAATGATATGAAAAATATAACGCTCACCACTGGCGGCTAAAAAGCGCGCGGATAGACACTTATAATGCGTATCAACGCCTAAAAATCAAGCAAGCCATACACAATAGCCGCAAATGCTTGTAGCGCGCCTCCGTGCTATCATTCTTATGGATTCACTGGTATATCAATTACTTATCGATATACAAAAACACCAATACTCACAAGATACAAAAAGCTGGTAGCGCTAAAAGGTGCTATGATAAACCATAATTTTAAACGCGCGCAGGTTTATTATGAATTATCTTCTTCAGCAAAACTCATCGAGCACCGCGTCACGCCGCAAAGTCGCCACGCTAGCAAGCGATATACAAACCAGCCGACACGGTATACAAAAAAGCCGAGCAAGCCTGAGCTTGGCGACGATAGGTACGGCCGTGCTACTACTATCAGGCTGCGCCACGACTCAGAGTCTAACGCCGCAGCAGTGCCAAGCCAGCAATTGGCAGGAGGTCGGCTACGCAGATGGTATCCGTGGTCGCTCAGGGGCGTACTTTGGACACTATACCAATCAATGCGCAAGCATCGGCGGTGCGATGCCCAATCGCATCCAATGGGAGCAAGGACGCCAGCAAGGCCTAAAAACCTACTGCACCGAGCTCAACGCCTATAAGCTGGGCCGCGAAGGCTACGACTGGCAGCCTGTTTGTCCGTTGGAGGGCATTGAAAAGCTAGAAGAGGCCTACTCGCAAGGGCGCTACTATTATATTCGTCAGCGCGACCTCGACTATCTGCGCACGCCTTATCCATTCGGCTATGGGTCTGGACGCTTGGGCTATGGTTATCGTCCTTTTGGTTACGCTTGGTAATAGGGTCTACCAAACCCAAAATAAAGGAAACCTCGCAAGGTTACCCGAGCGAGGCTGGAGAAAGCATTTATTATTTTGATTTTTCTTATTGTTGTTTTGGTGGTTTTTCTGTTGATCGGCGCGCTGCTACTTTTTGCCACTCTGCTGCTATAACTGCCCGTTTACTCGCACTTTATACCGCCTACTTTATATGACCTACCTTATATAGGCTACTCATTGACAAAGGCTATCTTGGTCAGTCCTGCTTGGCTAGCGGCGGCCAGTACTTGTGCCACGGTATCGTACTTGCTGTCTTTGTCAGCGCGTAGCTGCACCGAAGGATCCTCGCCTGTTGCACTTTGCTCTTGTAGCCTCGCCTCTAGCGTGTCCATACTAATTGGATCGCTGTCCCAAAATATGCCCGCGTCTTTATCAATACTGATTTGAATGGCTTTTGGTGGCGGCTCAGTGACTGCTGCGCTGGTTTTTGGCAAGTCCAATGGCACTGCTGGATTGAGCACCGTCGCCGTCAATAAAAATATAATCATCAAGACCAGCATGATATCAATCAGCGGAATGAGGTTCATCTCATTCATACTCTGACTATCATCATCACCCAGTTGAAATGCCATAATTATCCTCAATACGTTTGGTTATTGATGCACCGTTTGTACTCGTTTGGCGCACTGCTGCCCATTTATGCCCCAGCAGCGACTAGCCCTGCGATGGCGCTGAGCTACGATAGTGCGTGGCGTGTGGCGCGTCTCTTTGGGCGATCTGCTGATCTTTTGTGACCTGAGTCGCAGTGACAGTACTAGGACGGCTATTGGTCGCTACCTGCTTAGCAGATGTCGCCAACAAATCATGGGCTCGGTCATTGGCATGGTACATCACTCGGCGATTGATACGCACCGAGAGGTTATAAAACACCACCGCTGGGATGGCAACCGCGATGCCAAGGCCTGTCATAATCAGCGCCTCACCGACAGGCCCTGCCACTTGTCCGAGTCCTGCTTGTCCGGTCATGCCGATATTGTGCAGCGCATGAAAGATACCCCATACCGTCCCAAATAGCCCGATAAAGGGCGCAATCGCAGCGGTCGTGCCAAGGATAGGCAGGCCGCGCTCACTGGCAAAGCGGTAGCGGCCGATATGCTTGAGCAATGTCTGCTCGGTGACTAGGCGACGCTGCGCGGCATCACAGCCGGCCAGCTCAGGCTGCTTAGCGGTAATCTGCTCTCTCAAATCGTCTGCGACAGTAGCGGCCAGTTTGCGACTTTGTATTACGCGAACAATCCCCGTCACCCAAGAGACGATAGACAAGATAAGTAGCAAAAAGAACAAGGTTTTGGTCACCATGTCGCTGATTTGCCAGTAGTGCATAAAGTCCATGCCAGACTCCTTAATGTTTAATATCATCCTATGATAGCGCGGCGTATATCACAGCTAGCCTTATCATAAAGAATCATAAAATTATAAATATCTTTTAAATTAATGAGGTAAATTCAATAAAATGCGCGCTAAGGTACAGCGTAGCTGACTGGTAGTGTTACATTGCCCACCACGGGCACGCCGTTTTGTGTAAAGGGTTTAAACTTGCCAGAGCGAACTTGACGCTGCGCTGCATTATCCACACTTGGATTGCCTGACGGCTGCGACACTCGCACACTATCAATGCCGCCTTGCTTGTTGACCCTCAACACCAACACCACATTAAACGTATCGCCTGATTGAGCATTTCGAGCAGCACGCCTAGGAAAGCTCCATCTCGGCGGTGATGCCCAATCAGCATTACTGGCAGTAAAGTTCACTGGCGTATTGCTTGCTGCAGCTTTTGCTTGAGCGGCTCTTTGCGCGGCTTGCTGGGCAGCCAGTGCTTCTGCTCTTTCTCTAGCCGCTTTCTCTGCCGCCAACCTCTCAGCCTCTTGCGCTGCTGCTCTATCACGGGCTTCTTGCTCAGCCTTCTGCTGTTCTTGCTCCTTTATACGACGCTCCTCAGCTCTGCGACGCTCCTCAGTTCTGCGTTGTTCATCAGCCGCGTGGGTATCGACTTTAGGCTCAGCTGCCGGTGTTTTTGGCGCTTCTGTTTTAATGATGTCAGGCTGCTTTTCTATTACTTTTTTAGGCGGCGTTGCTTTCTTCGGTGGCGTTGCTTTAGGCGGTTTTTCTTTGATAACCGGCTCTTTGATCGGTTTTGGTTGAGCCTTGACGGTAGGCGCGGCTTTAGGTTTTGGCGGCGCTGGCTGCACTTTTGGCGACTCTTGCTCTACCACGGCGACAGGCTCTTTTTGCAAAGTCACCATTTCTATCTCAATGGGCGGCGTTTGAATTTTTGCTTCTACTGGTTTTTCAGGCGCTTTCATCGCTACGAGCGCGGCGACAGTCAAGGCATGAAGGCCGACGACGACCACGACAGCGGCGAGCGTCAGTTTGGGAGATGGCGCGTCTAAAATCGTTGAACTCATAACACTCTAATATTCAGTGACCGAGGTAGAATGGTGTAGATGATAGTGCAAACGATAATTATTATCAATAATAAATTGTGTTAATTTTATTAGCCAAAGCCTAAATCAGTCGTACCCGATAAAACAACGTGCTTGTTTTATTTGTAATTGGCAATACGTTAATAAAAACCATTATCATTTATATTGATAATGAGTCTCAATTAATTTATCATGACCGATTATCTATCCGATAAGACCGCTTGAGTACACTTAACTTACAATATCAATATCAACGAGCGCTTGGATAGTGAATGTACGAACGATAATAATACCGCTGAGCATCGTCTTGCCTATCATCCTATGTGATACATCTGCAAGACCAGCTCTTTTTTTATATGAGCCGTGTGGTGACTGTGATGGTTTTCAGACCGTCATTGACGTTTTACAAGCTGACTACGTTGTCTCTACACCCCTCACCCAGCTGATTTACCGAGTTATTTATGTCTACTACTGTATTATCCAACCGCTTCTCTAGCACTTTTTTTAAACGTCCCTTATGGACGGCGATAGCCACCGCCCTTGCCGCGACGATCAGCGTGGCAGGCTGCAGCTCTCCTGAGTCCAACGACTCAGAGCCTGCGGACGCTCAGACCGAAAACCCAACCGCTGACCATGCCGAAAACGTCGCCAATAACGATGCTGTCTCGACACATACCATTACTGTCGATACCGCCAGAGGGGATATCGATCTGGCAATGAATCCATCGCCATTGGTCGTCTATGACATGACCTTGCTACAGGATTTGGCGGCGCTGGACGTGGCTGTCGATGGAGCGCCAAGTGGCCTACATTTGGACAACTTGCATTCAGAGACGCAACCTGAGCCAAAAGAAGTGGGCACGGTATTTGAGCCAGATCTTGAGGCTCTAAACGCCATGCAGCCCCAAGCTATCTTGGTCGGCTCGCGGATGGCCGAAAAATACGATGCGCTCTCAAGCATCGCGCCAACCCTAGATATGACCATCGATACGGCCAACATCTATGAGTCCAGTAAACAGCGTTTGCATGATCTTGGCGCGCTGTTTGGTAAAAGCGCCCAAGCAGCCAAATTACAAAACAATATCGACAGCCTAATCACAGAGACCAAAGCCGTCACCAAAGACAGTGGCACCGGTCTGGTGGTGATGGTCAATGGCAATAAAATGTCTGTCTATGGCGCTGACTCACGCTATGGCTTTATTCATAATGTCGTCAATGTGCCGATCGCTGACGATCACATCAAAGACGGTCGTCATGGTCAGCCGATCTCTTTTGAATATCTACAAAAGACCAACCCTGATTGGCTATTCGTCGTCGATCGTAGCGCCGCTATCGGTGAAGACAGCGTGGGTGCCAAAGCAGTCTTAGACAATCCGCTGGTCGCCCAAACCACCGCGTGGCAAAAAGACCAAGTGGTTTATCTAAGTCCAGATTCTTATCTCGCCTTTGGTGGTTATTATCAATGGATACAAGATCTGACCACTATTAAAAATGCGTTTGCAAGCGCACAATAAACGCGGCAACCATACCAGCTATTTTTTGACCTATTATTTAATGAGCCAGTAGCCGTTATGTCGTTATTTTCATCGCGTGCCCAGACCCACGCCAATAGTCTTGAGACCAGTCCCGCTTTGCCCACATCATCACCTTGGCAAATCGGCAGCAAGGCTCTGAGCCACACGCGTCAGCATGCGGCCATACCGCCATGGCTTATCAACACAGTCAGCCTCATCATGATGGGGCTTTTGGTGTTATTAAGTTTATCCATTGGGGTGGCGGATTTTTCGTGGTCTGGTATTTTTCATAGCCTCATCAACCATAGCGCCAACTCAGACAGCTCGCTACTACTGGTGAGCCGCATACCGCGTACCATTGCCATTATTTTGACCGGTGTCGCCATGGCGGTGGCAGGGATGATCATGCAAGTGGTGCTAAAAAACCGCTTCGTCGAGCCATCGATGGTAGGGGCAACGCAAAGCGCAGCACTGGGTTTATTGGTCGTCAGCCTGCTGTTCCCTGCCAGTGCGCTACTGGTCAAGATGGGTGTCGCCACCATCGCGGCAGTCGGTGGCATGATGCTGTTTATGCTACTCATTCACCGTATTCCGCCGACGGATTTTTTGATGATTCCGCTCATCGGTATCGTCTTTGGCGGTATCATCGAGGCGGTGACGACCTTTATTGCCTATCAGACCGAGACGCTACAGATGCTCAGTGTTTGGCAATTTGGCGACTTCTCTGGCGTTTTGGCAGGGCGTTATGAGCTGCTATGGCTAACGGGCGCGCTGTGCGTGCTGGCTTATATCATCGCTGATAAGCTAACCATCGTCGGGCTAGGCGATAATATCGCTTTAAACTTGGGCATTAGTAAGCGGCAGGTCACTTGGCTTGGCGTCGGTATGGTGGCGATGATGAGCGCGGTCGTCGTCGTGACGGTGGGCATGATTCCTTTTATTGGCTTGGTGGTGCCCAATATCGTCAGCCGGCTGATGGGCGATAAGCTGCGCCGTAGCTTGCCAGCTGTCGCGCTACTGGGCGCATCGGCAGTATTGCTCTGCGATATCATCGGGCGCTCTATCCGCTACCCGTTTGAAGTGCCGGTCGCCACGGTGTTTGGTGTGGTCGGCACGGTGCTGTTTTTATGGCTGTTATTACGCGCGCCTGCTGAGCGATAAGGCGTCTTGTAATAAGGCACCTCATAACAATGTAACGCATAATAACGCATCTGGCCATAAAGTAGCTGACTCACCACCATTGACCCTTTTCTTTATTTATTCGTCCTGTTGTCTGCTTAGATAAGCGTGGCGTTGTTACTATTACAGGTAGCATAGTAGGATTTACGTATGTTTTCACCGTCTAAGCATGGCTCTATAACTGGCCGCTCTACAAAGACTGACTCAGCAGAGAAGCGTCGTTTAAAAAATAATAATTTAGATAACGAGAACCACGCAACCCCCTCTACCCAGAGTCGCTTGGCTCAGCTTTGGGCATTTATTACCAGTCATCCAAAGGCGATTGCCGCTGTTATTTTACTGGTCTCGATGACGCTGTTTTTGACGCTCAATGTCAATGGTCATTGGGATTTTGCCTTGCCACTACGAGGTAAAAAACTGCTGGCGCTCATGGTAGTCGGCTATGCGATTGGCGTATCGACTCTGCTCTTTCAAACCTTAACGCACAATCCTATTTTGACCCCTTCTCTACTGGGCTTTGACTCTCTGTATGTACTGCTCCAAAGCTTATTGGTGTTTTTTTTGGGCGCGATGAGCTTTACCAGCATCAATCCTATTGCCAAATTCGCCCTTGAGATTGTCCTGATGTTTGGCGCGTCGTTATTGTTATTTCGAGTGCTGTTCTCAAAAAGCAGTCAGGATTTGACGCGGCTAATACTGGTGGGCGTTATCTTTGGGGTGTTATTTCGCAGCTTATCAGCATTGATTGCGCGCCTGATTAACCCCGATGATTTTGTCGTAGTGCAGTCAGCCAGTTACGCGCAGTTTAATACCGTCAACCCGCAGCTATTGGGGATTAGCTTCATTATTTGCACCATTAGCGCGCTGTGTATTTGGCGCTGGCGCTATCAATGCGATGTCTTGATGCTCGGTAAGGCGCAAGCGATTAATTTGGGCATTAATTATCAACGCCTCGCATTTGGGCTATTAACAGTCATTGCGGTATTGGTCGCCACCGCCACGGCACTGGTCGGGCCGGTAACTTTTTTTGGCTTGCTGGTCTGCGCCTTGACCAATCGCATTGCACGGCATATGTATCATAGCGAGCGCCTGATATTGGTCAGTTTGGTGGCGATGATTTGTTTGGTTCTTGGTCAGACGCTGTTTGAGCAAGTACTGGGCATGGCGGGAGTGTTATCCGTGGTGATTGAGCTGGCGGGCGGCTTGGTGTTTTTAATTTTGATTTTTATGACTCAGCGTCGTTGATAACATGTCGTACTAACCTATATAAAAAATCATAAACTATTTAAAACTGATTAAAATTTATCTAAAAAATAAGAATTATTATGATTAAACTCGATAATATCTCCCACCATATCGGCAAACAACAAATCCTGCATGACATCAGCTTATCCTTACCAAGCGCCCAAGTAATTGCCCTAATCGGCCCCAATGGCGCGGGCAAATCTACCTTATTTTCGGTCATGGCAAGGCTACAACCGCTACAGTCTGGGAAAGTGATGTTTGGTGAGCATGACATTGTCAGCTGCCCTGCGCGCACTTTGGCTAAGACGGTGGCGATGCTTGGGCAAGACAACCAAGTGCAAGGTCGTCTGCGCGTGCATGAGCTGCTGATGTTTGGCCGCTATCCGTATCATCAAGGACAGCCGAGCGCGGAGGACGAGCAAAAAGTACAAGAAATGATCGAGCGTTTTGAGCTTGAGCCATTAGCCGAGCGTTTTTTATCGACACTCTCTGGTGGTCAGCGGCAACGCGTGCTGATTGCGATGATTGTCTGTCAAGACACGCCGTATCTACTGCTCGATGAGCCGCTAAACAATCTGGATATGTACCATGCAGGGCGTCTGATGCGTGAGCTGCGCGAGCTTAGCTGCAGTCAGCAAAAAACCGTGGTCATCGTCCTACATGATATCAACCAAGCCGCGCAGTTTGCCGATACTGTGGTCATGATGAAAACTGGCCAAGTGATGGCGGTTGGGCAGCCTGTCGACGTCATCACTAAAGATACTATAAAAGACTTATATAACGTCGATGTGACAGTACTTAACCATCAAGGTCGGCCAGTGATTGTCGATACATTGTTATAGTTATAGTTATAGTTAAGCAAGACTGTAGCTACGTCACCTTATAACCCTAATGCAGCATCTTCGCGTTTGACGATTTTATGCTCATCTTCATTGCTATCAAGTTTCCAGTAGCTGGAGATATAAAGATGACTCTTAGCCACTTCTTTTTGTTTAAAGTACTGACGGAGCGCTCGCATACTATTGAACTCGCACGCCGCCCACACTGCCACCTCTCCAGCCGGCCAGCCTAGCGTCTTAATACGCTCAAGAATGGGGTAATGATTGCTGCTTGCTTCGGCATTGATTACCCACTCAAGCGTTATATTCTTCGGCTTTTGTAGCGGCTGGATATCATCCTCACTCAGCACCTCGATGACGGCATAGCCCTCGGCATCCTCAGGCAGCTGTGCTAAGTTTACCGTGATGGCGGGCAGCGCGGTCATATCACCCGCCAATAAAAACCAATCCGCCTCATGATTGATAAGCTTTTTGGCACCAGGCCCACCGATCAAAATAGTATCACCGATTTGTGTGGTTTTGGCCCAATGTGAGGCAGGACCTTCAGCGCCTTTGTGATTGAGATCATGTAAGACAAAGTCAACATCGATTTCATCGTCACGTTGCTGGATAATGGTATAAGTGCGCATGATGGGCTTTTTTCCTGTCTCCCCTGCAAACATCAATTTGATATAGGCGCTTTCTTGCTCGATTGGGAAGTCTTGCATGCCCGCTCCGCCAAGCGTAATGCGGCGCATGTTTGGCGTGATATCAGCGATGCCTTTTACTTCTAATACTCTTGGATTAGGTTTGGTCATTTTTTATCCTTTTAGCTGTCTAGTTAACCCACTTTAAAAACGATACAGTGCTACTGGGATGAATTTTGTGCAGCCTCTGTGTAAGCAGCACGCAAAGAAAATTTATACCAGTAGCACAGTCATACAACCATCTTGGTGAGGTCTAAAATTACGATAAGAAAAGCCAGCTCTCCTCGTCAGACAGCTGGCTTTTTATTTTTCATCAGTCACACTACGATTATGCAGTCAGAGCTGATAGATTTTAGAGTTGACGACTTTTAGAATTGATAGGTCAAAGAGGTTTTGATATTACGACCCATCTCAAAATCTGTAGCCGTAGCATCAGCTGGATTTAAGCGTGAAGCGTGGCTAGCATAAGTTTCATCAAACAGGTTATAAACCCCAACTGTGGCTTTTAGACCATCAAACTGACGTGGTGAATAGTTCACATACACATCGTGCACATCATAGCTTGGCTTGGTGTCTTGGTTGTTATCGGTGAGCGACGCGACATAAGTACTGCGCCAGCCTAGTCCCACCTCATCACTTGGCTCGTAGTTTAGATTGAGCATATAGCGATCACCCGAGTCAGCACCACTGCCACTCACTGATGGGATGCTGTCGCCTGTTTCACTGCCTTCACTACGGGCGCGCGCATAGCTAAGACCCATGCCAAAGTCACGAGTGCTGTAGTTGGCTGCCAGCTCAACCCCTTTAATTTCGTAGTCCTCGGCACTGTTGTACATACCTTGGCATTCACCGCCGATTGCTCCTGTCTCACAGTCAAGCCCAAATCTTCCTGGGCGATTACCAGTTCTCATAAACAGCTGATAGTTTTCGATATTTGATTTAAAGTATTTTGCACTTAATTGTAGCGCATCATCGGCAAGCGTCAGCCCTCGTAGCGTAGTCGCGACACCTACTTCAGAGTTATAGCCTTCTTCTGGTTTTAGGTCATCATTGACATAGATACCATCACCATTGCTGTTAAATATCGCCTGGCCTAAATCTGGACCATTGAACAGCTCTGTGTAGCTGGCAAACACTTGCGTACGCGGCGCGATTTCATAGCTGGCTGCCAACGCACCAACCACATTGTCATACGTTTTGCCGTCCGATACAAACTCAGGAGACTCATAACGGTCGTAACGAACGCCTGGTGTGAGGGTTAGTTTACCCATCTGCCACTGGTCTTCTAGATAGACTGAGGTGTTTTTGGCTTCATCATTACCTGTACGCGCACCGTCGCGCGCCATCTCTGACTCTTTTTGGTAGTGCTCAGCACCTGCGATCAGCTTATGGCGACCCGACGCACTCTCAATCACACTGGTGTTTTCAACTTTCGCGCCAGTGGTTTTTATCTTAGCGTTCCAATCATAGCCAGGCGTGACTTCAGTATCATTATCACGCAAGATCTCGGTCTCGGTCTGATAGATATTGGCATCAACATCAACCAAAGGGTTTACTGGATTAAAGTTATAATCGACAGTGTAAGTATCTCGGCTTACCTTTTGCGGTATTCTCTCATCACTCAAACTCGGAAAATCTGGACGAAATGGAAAGATACCTTTTTTTTCGGTACGGCTAAAGCTGGCGCCCACTCGGTGATCGTCAAGGATCGAAACCCCTGCTTTTAATAAGATGTTTTCGCTTTCGCTGTCTTCAAAAAGCTCACGGCCGCTACCATCTTCGCCAGAATCTGCATCGCGCTTGCCATAGTAGGCCAACAAATCGACGTTGTCAGTTGGGGCACCATAGACGGTGGCTGATGTCAGTAGCTCGTCGTTGTTACTGCCGTATCCTGCGTGTAGTTTGGCACCGACCTTTTGACCCGGTTTGAGTAAATCTACTGCATCGACCGTTTCAAATGCTACTGCGCCGCCGATGGCATCGTTACCTAGCGTGACAGAGTTGTTACCCACTGCCACTTCTGCTTGTTTTAATAGGTCTGGATCGATGGTGATATCACCCATGTGATAAAACATCGCGCCTTCTTGACGCGCGCCATCAATCGTCACTTTTAGATTGGTGTCGTCAAGACCGCGCACACGCACGCGCTGATTGACCGATGAGGTGCCACCGACCTCAACCCCTGGTATGACATCCAAAAAATCACTTAAGTGGCTTGCCTGCGCAGCTGGCGTATAGTCTTCGACATACACCCCATCTTCTTGAACTTTGTCTCGTACTGAGCTGTTGGCCGTGACGGTAATGGTCTGTAGTGTGGTACTTGGCATGTCGTCTGCTGCCGCACTGGCTGCCTGCGTCCACAATATGGCTGCCACGCCCATAGATAACACGGTCAATTGATTGGATGAGATTGGTAACTTTACTTCACGCATAACACACTCACTTTGATGACGATCAATATTAAATTTTAGCTGTGACTGTAGCCTGTCCGGCATTTATCAATGCATTGCTATATCGCCACATTGACAAACACCAAGACGCTACAGCATGGCTCACATACGAATAACATTAATAATATTAATGATAATTATTAGCATTTAAATAATGACAGGCATCATAACCAAGTATTAACAATTTGGCAATAATGAATGTGAAAAATTAAGCGTTTTAATGATAATTTGTAAAGGCCGTCGAAAAACCTAAGGGAGGAAGATGGCGATTGACGCATCAACGTCATAAATCAATATCATAAAAAAGATAGGCAGATACCTTGTTTTTCTTGTACTACTGTACTAGAATGCTGAAACAAGAGAATTTGTTCTGTTATTTATTATCTGACTGATTATTATAAGACGACATACCATGAGTACCAACCCTTATCACAGCTTATTACAGCATTTGGCAAACTGTCCTGATAGTGCGGATATCGAGGCGTTGTTTCGCGCGCTGCTGACAGAAAAAGAGCAACAAGAGATTGCCAACCGTATACGTATCTTTGATTTGCTGGCGCGCGGCGTGACCCAACGTGAGATATCTGAGCAATTAGGGGTTGGTATCGCCACTGTCTCACGCGGCGCCAAGGCGATGCAGGCGCATGACGTCAGCGCTTTATTGGCGACGCATAGAGAAAGTGCGTAAGCGATTAGCCATTATATCAATTTTGCTTAGTATCAACTTTGCTTAGTATCAATTCTGCCTATCTCTATCTGACACCTATCTAACTCACTTTGGACATCACTATGACACCTACCCTACAGCACAATCCGCCTGCGGCGATTGAGATTCCCAGCAAACCAAAACGCATCAAACTCACCCAAGATATCGATTTTTTTGCGTTATTTAAACGTATTGAGCGTGCTTTTGAGACCTGCTATCTGCTTGAGTCACTAGGCGAAGATGGACATATGGCGCGCCATCATGCTATTGGTTTTGACCCTGTGATGACCATTGCCGCTATTGACCGCACAACTTTGGCAATTACTGATAATCAAACCGCCAAAACCCAGCACTATCAAACGGACAACCCTTATGAGCTACTACGCAGCATCACCCCGCAGCACGTCATCGCTCGTGATCAAACAGGCGGACTGGTCGGCTACTTAGGTTATGACAGTGTCAATTTTTTTGAGCCAAGTCTCAATGCAAAGGCAAGCGACGATTTTGAACCCTTTAAATTTGGCGTCTATCTCGATGGCCTAACGCTAGATAAGATGACCGGAGAAATCTTCTATTTTTACTATCCTACCGAGCAGCAAGACAATCGTATCGAGCAAATCAAGGCCTTGCTTGATGCACCCATCCCCTGCTATGAGCCACCCTCGGTTGAGTTTTTGGCTGATGGCATGAGTCAAGATGAGCATGCGCGCGCCGTCATGCAAGTCAAAGAAGACATCATCTCTGGGCGTATCTTTCAGTGCGAGGTGGGTTTTAAATCCAAATATCGTATCGCCGGTGATAAGATGCCGATTTATGAAAAGCTGCGCGCGGTCAACCCATCACCGCACATGTACTTTATGAAATTTGCTGAGCAGTGCATCATTGGTGCCTCCCCCGAGCTGCTGTTTCGCCTGCGACAAGGTGAGATGGAAACCTATCCACTGGCTGGCACCGCCAAACGCGGCGTCGATGTCGCAGAAGACCGTCAGCTTGCCCGCGCGTTGCTAAACGATTCCAAAGAGATCGCCGAGCACAATATGCTGGTCGACTTGCACCGTAACGACATCGGCCGTGTCGCGCGCTTTGGTACGGTAAAGGTGCGCAGCCTGATGGACATCAAACGCTTCTCACATGTGCAGCACATTTCCTCTGAAATCGTTGGGATTTTGCACCCTGATGAAGATATGTTTAGCGCGCTTGCCAGCAACTTCCCTGCCGGTACTTTATCAGGTGCGCCAAAAGTCGAAGCAATCAAAGTCATCAACGAGCTAGAGCCTGATGGCCGCGGTGCGTATGGCGGCGCGCTTGGCTCGTTTAATTTTAATGGCGATTGTATTTTTGCCATTCCTATTCGTAGTCTATTTATCAATGGTGAGTCCGCCTACGCGCAAACCTGCGGCGGCAATGTCTACGACTCCAACCCTGCTGATGAATACTTAGAAATCCAGCGTAAGCTCTCTGCCATGAAAGTGGTGTTAGACAGCTTTATGACCGCCTAAACCCCTCTCTACTTCAGCAAAGAGTGATGACTTATGAATGTTTTGATTATCGACAACTACGACTCGTTTACCTTTAACTTATATCAATATATCGGCGAGATTTTGCAAACCATGGGAGACGATAAAGACGGCGCTAGCGCTGCAAACGTCATCGTCAAACGCAATAATGAAATTACCTTGGCTGACGTACAAGCGATGAATCTTGACCGCATTATCATCTCACCTGGCCCAGGGGCACCTGATGATCCTGCTTACTTTGGTATTTGTGCAGAAGTCATCAAAATCATGGGAAAAACCACGCCGATATTGGGCGTCTGCCTAGGCATGCAGGGTATCGCCCACGTATTCGGCGGCGATGTGATACGAGCTCACGTACCGATGCATGGCAAAGTCTCCGCCATTCGCCATGACGATGCAGGTGTTTATCAAGGCTTGCCGCAAGAGGTAGAAATCATGCGCTATCACTCGCTTATGGTAAAGGCAGATACGCTACCTGACTGCTTAACCGTCACTGCTGTCGTTGCCAATGACGCCCATCATCACTTGAGCCTGACAGAGGCGGCGCTCGCAGGCGATGAGATAATGGGATTGCAGCATAAAGACTATCCGATTCAGGGCGTGCAATTTCATCCAGAGTCATTTGCCACAGAAGGTGCCAAACGCTTGCTAAGCAATTTTTTACTGCAAGTTTAAATCATGCAGCCCAAGTAAATCGACTTTTAAGTTTAATGGACTTGTGTTAGTCCTTCATTAACGCTTTAATGTTAGACTGAAAATAACAAACAAAAGGCAGCCTTTTATCAGGTTGTCTTTTGTTATTTTAGGCGCGTAGTGAGCAAACAGCACCTACTAGGCTGCCAGCTGCTCGCTTATTGTTTGAATTTTCTAGAAAATAAAATAGAGAGCGATATGGCACACACGGAGAGCGCGATGACAGCGCGGCAGTCATGGATAGGCACCATTCAAATCATTAGCGCTGCGGTCTGTTGGGGCACGCTTGGGATATTTTCCACCTATCTAAACCAGAGCGGCTTTAGTGGCTGGCAGATTACTATTTTGCGCATCGTGAGCGCCGCTTTTTTGGTGCTGGTCATGCTACCAACGCTCTGGCTCCATCTGTCTGCTCTAAGACCAAAGCAGTGGCTGGGGCTGGCGCTGCAGTCCTTGATAGGCGTGCTTGGTATGTCGCTCTGTTATTTTTTTGCCGTCATCTATGTCGGCGCGGGCCCTGCGGTTGCTTTGCTATATACCGCACCAGTGTTTAGCCTGCTGTTTTCTGCGGTGTTATTGCAGGAGCCTATCACTCGCCAGTCAGCGCTACTGGCACTCATGGCGGTGTTTGGTGTGGGTTTGACGATGCTGGGTGATGCGGCAAAAGTCAACTGGGGTATCGCGCTTGGGCTGCTATCTGGCGTGTGTTATTCGCTCTATGGTGTCCTTGGCAAACGCGCGATGCACTATGCCCACCCTGCCCCGTTGGTGTTTTTTACCTCAATTATCATCAGTGCTGGCGTACTGCTGTTGTTGCCTGAGACGTATCGTACTTACGGGCAGCTATTTGCCTTACCGCTGGCCACCTGGGGCTACGCACTGGGGCTTTCCTTGATTGGTACGGTGGTGCCGTTTGCGCTGTATATGAAAGCATTAGAGAAACTGCCTGCCACGCGCGCATCGGTGTTTACTATCTTTGAGCCATTGACCGCCATTGCTTTGGCGCTACTGCTCCTGCATCAGGCGCTTTCATGGATACAATATGTAGGCGTGGTACTGATTTTGCTGGCGGCTTTATTGAATGCCATGCTAAATGGCACGACTACGCGCGTACCAAGGTGGCTCAGACGGCGACCAAAACCTTTTTAACAAAACAAAAGCCTCAGTGAAAAAATAGATTAAAAACAAATAAAGCCCCAACCATGACATCATGGCTGGGGCTGTTTTTTGCATAAAGGCTTTATATAAGAGTCACAAGGTTGCGCCAGACAATATCTACCCAATTACTGCTCGATACGCTGTAAAAACGCTTGCGTGCGAGGATGGGTAGAGTCTTCAAACAGCTGCTTGGCGCTGCCCTCTTCGACCACATGGCCGCCCTCAATCAAGACCACATGATCGGCCACATCACGAGCAAAGTTTATCTCATGGGTCACCACCACCATCGTCCAGCCCTCTGAGGCCAACTGCTTCATGGTGCCAAGTACGTCTTGTACCAGCTCTGGATCAAGCGCTGAGGTTGGCTCATCAAACAATAACAGCGACGGTTCAATGGCCAGCGCACGTGCGATGCCGATGCGCTGCTGCTGCCCGCCCGAGAGCTGAAACGGATACAGATCTGCTTTGTCTGCCAAGCCCACCTTATCGAGCAAGGCCAGCGCCTGCGTACGCGCTTGGGCTTTGCTTTGCCCTTGTACCACCGTTGGCCCAAGCATTAGGTTCTCTATCGCTGTTTTATGCGGAAACAAATTATAAGACTGAAACACCATGCCAGACTTACGCTGCAGTGCTAGCAGGGCTTTTTTCTTAGGCTTGGAGGCAAAGTCTACCGTCAAGCTACCGTCTTCAAAAGCAATAACGCCCTGATCGGGTATCTCCAGCGCATTTAGGCAACGCAAAAACGTGGTTTTGCCCGACCCTGACGGCCCAAGTATCACCACCACCTTGCCTTTTTCGATGGTCAAGTCGATGCCCTTTAGCACTTGATTGTCACCAAAGGCTTTGTGAATATTACTGACTTGAATCATAGAGGTTTCCGCTGACAAATAAAGAATAATAACAAAACACGAGTAAGCAAATAGCTACTACCATACTTGGCTCGTCGCTTGAGTGAAATGGCGGCAGTGGCCGATACTTGTCGGTTATTTGGCCACATAACGATCGAGTCTGGTCTCAAGCTTGCCTTGGATAAAGGTCAAAAACAAACAAATGGCCCAATAAATAAAAGCCGCTTCGGTATAAACCAGCATAAACTCATAGTTGCGGGCGGTAATGATCTGCGCTTGCTTAAATAGCTCTGTGACCAATACCAGCGATGCCAATGACGTGTCCTTGACCAGACTGATAAAGGTATTGGACAAAGGCGGTACCGATACCCGTAACGCTTGCGGCAAAATCACGTGGCGAAAGGTCTGCAGATACGTCAAACCGACCGTCGAGCCTGCTTCCCACTGGCCTTTTGGAATCGACAAAATCGAGGCACGCACCGTCTCTGAGGCATAAGCACCGATATTGAGCGAAAAGGCAATAATCGCTGAAGGAAACGGGTCGAGCTTGACGCCGACGCTTGGCAGCCCATAAAAGATAATAAACAACTGCACCAGCATCGGTGTCCCGCGAATCGCCGAGACATAGATACGAGCCAGACGGTAGACAATCTCATGCAGCCAGCCTGTACGCGGCACAATACGAATCAGAGCCACGACCAGCGCAATCATCATACCGATGGCAAACGAAATCAAAGCCAGCGGTATCGAATAGTAGATACCGCCCTTGAGCATCGGCCAAAACGAGTCGATGACGATTTGCGCTCGATCAGGACTCATAAAGGGCAGCAGTGCCAATAGATCGGTTAACGCTGAGGTAAGAGACGCTAGCATTATTTTTGTTGACTTATATCAGCACCAAAGAATTCTTCGCTAAGCTTGGTCAGCGTGCCGTCGGCATGCAGCTCGCTCATGGCTTCATTTAACTTCGTCACGACAGCGTCATTGCCTTTTAATAGTACCAAACCTGAACCGCGCTGCTCGTCGGCCGGAGCAACCAGTTTGATCTCAAGGCCACTATCTGGGAATTTTTTTAGATAATCAAGTACGGCCAAATTGTCATTCATGGTAAAGTCAGCGCGGTCTTGTTTGACCAACTGAATCGCTTGCGCCATACCATCGACAGGGACGATTTCGGCTTGATAGCGTTCGGCCAGCTCACCATAGTTACTGCTTAACGACTGGGCGCTACGTAGACCTTTTAGGTTTTCCCACGAGCCATAACGATTGTCGTCGGTAGGCGCTAGTACCACGGCACCAGACCAGCTATAAGGCTGCGCGAGATCGTACTTTGCTTGGCGCTCAGGCGTCGTTAGGCTGACTTGGTTGGCCACCATATCAAAACGCTTCGAGTCTAAGCCTGCGAGCATCGCATCCCACTGGGTTTCTTTAAACTCGACTTCAATACCTAACTTATCCGCCACCGCACGGGTAACTTCGACATCGTAGCCGGTCAGCTTGCCGCTTTCATCGTGATAGGTAAACGGCGGATAGGTACCCTCAGTACCCACATTGATCGTGCCGCCATCGTTGATGCGTTGCAGCATATCAGAGCCACCGCTCGCGGCGTTATCAGTCGCATTGCTATCGGCGTCATTGGTAGTAGACTGACCACAAGCAGCGAGCAGGACTGTGCTGGCGGCGAGGGCTAAAAGAGTACGACGTTTCATAAGGCGTCCTTATAAGATGAATGAATAAGTCTAAAAGTGTCTAGCAGAAGTATAATGTGCCCATGCTGTAGGCAAAAGCTGTATAAGAAAACAGTATGATAAAACCATGCAGGCAAACACCTTTACAAACAAATCGTACTTGGACAGTGTCCGCACAGCGCGCATCGGCTTTAGCTGCCCGATTTGAGGACTGCAGATAATTTTTTCAATACTGTGTTGGCTACTTTCTGCATTTTCTTATCACAGCCTGTCCCTATCTTTCAAACAAAGGGTTTAAAACAAAAGGGTTTAAAACAAATAGTTTTCAAACAAAAAAACTCAATTGTTTCTATATTAACGCACTTAGGTAAGAATAAACGTACAAAAACAGTGAGCAACAGCCAATTTTGCTCGTTTGTGGTCACAGCTCGCCTGAGAACTGATAGCGCTCCCCTGCGTGCCACATTTTCACAAAGGTCAACACCTTCCCTGCTGAATAGGTCTGACGGCGCAGCACTAATGTGGGAGACTGCGGGGCAATCTGTAGCAGCGCGGCGATCTCATCTGGTGCTGCTAGCGCCCGAATGGTATAGCTACCGCGCTCCAGTGGACTTTTGGCAATCAAGTACTCACTGGTGTTAATAATGCTAAAGTCTTGCTCGATAAACTCAGGTAGCTTTTGTGCATCGACCCAGCGCTCCTCAAACTGTATGGGCAGGCCGTCGGCGAAATGAATGATTTTCACTTCGTATAAGACCGCCGCACTACTATCCGCCGCGCTCCTCGCGCCTGAGATTGCCGCACTGTCGATAGCAAACTTACGGCGCAGCTCATCATCTAGCATACTTGTGGTGATCACACGTTTGCTCACCACCTGCGCTTGATAATTGCGGTTGGCCGAGCGCAAGTCTTGGGCGATATTGCGCACCTCTACAAAAGTATGATTAAACTGCTGCTGGGCGACAAAGGTCCCTGAGCCTTGCCGGCGCTCCAGCACTCGCTCCTCGCTCAGCTCTTTTAGCGCACGGTTGACCGTCATGCGCGATACACCAAACTCCTCAGCCAGCGCCATCTCTGTAGAGATGGCCTCACCTGCTTGCCACTTCCCTGAGTGAATATTGTCCAAGATTGCGTTTTTGATCCGCTGATAAGCGGGAACTTGTTTTGTCATGTCCGTGTTTTACCGTCAGTTTTAGCAAAATAATAGCCTCATAATACCATGACCATCCGTCGCCGCGGCAGCCCTCATCCATTCATCACTACCTGCGTTGGATCACCGACCACAGAAGACAAAGAAAAGCCGGCACTAAGACAGACTTACGTCAAAGATCTTACCCCATACAAAAAATGCTTGCATGAAAAATAAATCTTTGATAATTTGTATATACAACTTATTAAGCAATTCCAATATTATCGCTAAATGCCTCGCAAATAGACCACGTAAACACGCGGCGTAAATAAGCGACGCACACTCAAAAGGATCTGTTCATGACTACTGCCAAGGAAACCACCACAGACAACACCCTTAAGGCAAACACCTTTACCCGCCGTGATGACAGCCGTGATATCGCTGCACCCACTGGCAATACGCTGCATTGCAAGAGCTGGCTGACCGAAGCGCCGTATCGTATGATTCAAAACAACCTGCACCCTGATGTGGCCGAAAACCCAAAGAGCCTAGTCGTCTATGGCGGTATCGGACGCGCTGCCCGTAATTGGGAAAGCTATGATCAAATCCTCGCCTCTCTTAAAGAGCTAGAAGACGATGAGACCTTACTCGTACAATCTGGCAAACCCGTTGGCGTCTTTCAAACGCATGAAAATGCGCCGCGCGTGCTCATTGCCAACTCCAACCTTGTCCCGCGCTGGGCAACGTGGGAGCATTTTAACGAGCTGGATCGTAAAGACTTGTTTATGTATGGGCAGATGACCGCTGGCAGCTGGATTTATATCGGCACCCAAGGCATCGTCCAAGGCACTTATGAGACTTTTGTGGAAGCAGGTCGCCAGCATTATGATGGCGATTGGAGCGGACGCTGGATTTTGACCGCTGGTCTTGGCGGTATGGGCGGCGCGCAGCCATTGGCCGCAAGCTTTGCTGGTGCGACCTCTTTAAACATCGAATGTCAGCAGTCCAGCATTAATTTTCGCTTGCGTACTGGTTACGTCGACAAGCAAGCGGACGATCTTGACCATGCTTATGAGCTGATTAAGCAACATACCGCCGCTGGTGAAGCCGTCTCTATCGCCCTACTTGGTAACGCCGCCGATATCCTGCCTGAAATGGTCAAGCGTGCGAACGCAGGCGAAATCAAACCTGACTTAGTCACTGACCAAACCTCCGCTCATGATTTAATCAATGGCTACTTGCCAAGTGGCTGGAGCGTTGATGAGTGGAGGGCGGCGCAAGAAAACCCAGAGCAACACGCCGCACTGAGCAAAGCTGCCGCCGCCTCTTGTGCCGTACACGTACAAGCCATGCTGGATCTACAAGACATGGGTATCCCTGCCACAGATTATGGCAATAACATCCGCCAAGTGGCCTTTGATGAAGGGGTAACAGACGCCTTTAATTTCCCAGGTTTTGTCCCCGCTTATGTGCGTCCGCTGTTTTGCCAAGGTAAAGGGCCGTTTCGCTGGGTGGCGCTATCAGGCGATCCAGAAGATATCTATAAAACTGATCAAAAAATCAAAGAGCTGTTCCCTGAAAACATCCATGTGCATCGCTGGCTGGATATGGCAAAAGAGCGTATTCAATTTCAAGGCCTGCCAGCCCGCATTTGCTGGTTAGGTCTGGGCGAACGTGATAAAGCAGGACTTGCCTTTAACGAGATGGTCAAAAACGGTGAGCTCAAAGGCCCCATCGTCATCGGCCGTGACCATTTGGATACCGGCTCTGTTGCCAGCCCAAACCGTGAAACTGAGAGCATGAAAGACGGCTCAGACGCGGTGTCGGATTGGGCGCTATTAAATGGTATGCTCAATGTCGCAGGCGGCGCCACTTGGGTGTCCCTCCATCATGGCGGCGGCGTGGGCATGGGCTACTCGCAGCACTCTGGCATGGTCATCGTCGCCGATGGTACAGATGACGCAGCCAAGCGCTTGGCGCGCGTACTGGTCAATGATTGCGGCTCAGGGGTGATGCGTCATGCCGATGCCGGCTACGAGCTGGCGATCAAAACCGCCAAGGACTATGGTTTACATCTGCCGATGATTAAATAGCTTACCCAATACATTTTATCAAGGAGGATAATATGATTGAGCAAAACACCATAAATCACGCCGATACTGATGCTATGACGACGTCGCCATCGTCTAACAAACTGCTGTCGAAACCCATCGCACTATTACAACTTATCGTCTTTAGTGCTATTGGCTTAGTGATGTTTTTTGTGCCCTTTACCATCGGTGACAAAAGCACGATTTTGTTTGATCATGGGGCCACTTATCTGGTCACTCAGCAACACACCTTATCTGTGACCTTATTGTTTTTGCTGATGATATTTGGTGTTGGCAAGCCATTCATAGACGGTTCATGGCGCAAAAACCTTACCCACAAAATCCTGACCGTGTTTAAGATAATCGGTTTGGTTTTGGCGGTGATGTATATGACTGGCACCGCCCCTGCCTATATGATGGAAGCTGACATGCTGCCATTTTTGTTTGAAAAGCTGGCATTACCTGTGGGTATGATTGTCCCTATTGGGGCATTAATCTTGGCATTTTTGGTGGGTTTTGGTTTGCTTGAGATGGTCGGCGTGCTAATGCAGCCGATTATGAAACCTATTTGGAAAACGCCTGGCTCATCGGCAATTGATGCCGTTGCGTCTTTTGTGGGTAGTTACTCTATTGGTTTATTGATTACCAATCGTGTGTACCTACAAAAACAATACTCAGCGCGTGAAGCCGTCATTATTGCTACTGGGTTTTCTACGGTATCGGCAGCGTTTATGGTGATTGTTGCCAAGACCTTAAACCTAATGGAGTTTTGGAACGTATTTTTTTGGTCAACACTGGTGATTACCTTTATCGTCACCGCTATTACCGCTCGTATTCCGCCCATCAGCCTTTTTGACAATGACGTTGAACGCCCGCCACTCGATCATACCCGTGGCAAACGGCTGGCCGCCGCGTTTGATTTAGGCTTAGCGACGTCGCGTCAGGCAACTGTTCTAAAACAGATTTTATGGTCCAATTTTCGCGATGGTCTAATGATGGCGGCTGCCATTGTGCCCTCTATTATTGCTGTCGGGCTGACCGGTCTTTTGTTAGCCAAATACACCCCAGTGTTTGATGTATTGGGTCTGCTCTTGTATCCATTTACATGGCTCGGCGGCTTGCCAGAGCCTTTAGTGGCTGCTAAAGGGATGTCTGCTGGGCTCGCTGAAATGTTTTTACCAGCACTACTACTCAGTGAGGCAGATATCCTAACACGCTACGTCGCTGGGGTGATATCGATTAGCAGCGTGCTGTTTTTTTCTGCCATGATTCCGTGTGTACTCGCAACAGAAATTCCAGTATCGGTTGGCAAAATGATCGTCATATGGTTTGAGCGTGTAGCCCTTAGCGTCCTAATCGCAGCCGCGTTCGGACATTTTGCTATGTATGTAGGCTGGATGGCTTAAATCGCGTCATCTGCCAGCATCAGCGCCGAGCCGATACCATTAAGTAAATCAGAACACTAAAGCATATTATTCATATTGTTTTTAACCTTGGGACTCTCCTATGACCGCTATCAAAACCCTGACTCTCCACCCTCGCCAGCTAAGCTTTGAGCTGCTACGTGATATCTATAATCACCCCGTCCACCTTACCTTACCCGCCAGCGCTTATCAGGCAATCGATGCCTCGCACGACGATGTACGCACCATCATCGCACGTGATAAGAGCGCTTATGGCATCAATACCGGTTTTGGCCTGTTAGCAAAAACCCGCATCAGTGATGATCAGCTCGAATTGCTTCAACGCAACCTGATCATCTCGCACTCAGTGGGTACTGGTGAGGCGCTACCAGACAACGTAGTCAGGCTGATTATGGTGATGAAAGTAGCCAGCCTCGCTCAAGGCGTCTCTGGCGTCCGCCGTGTCGTGGTCGATAGCCTACTTGGCTTAATTAATCATCAAATTACGCCAAACATTCCGGCCAAAGGTTCTGTTGGTGCTTCTGGCGACTTAGCGCCTTTATCGCATATGACGCTGGCAATGATGGGCGAAGGCGACGTCTACGTTGACGGCAAAAAAATGCCTGCCGCTGAGGCATTAACGCAGCATGGTCTTGAGCCTATCACCCTAGCAGCCAAGGAAGGCCTTGCCCTTATCAACGGTACACAAGTCTCAACAGCACTGGCACTGCGCGGTTATTTCTTAGCAAGAGATTTATTAGAGACAGCAACCATCGTCGGCTCCATGTCTATTGATGCCGCCAAAGGCTCGGATGCGCCTTTTGATGCCCGTATTCATGAAGTACGTGGTCACCATGGTCAGATAGAGATCGCCAAAGCCCACCGTCAACTAATTAAAGGCAGTGCTATTCGTGCTTCCCACAATGACGAGCAAGATGATCGAGTACAGGATCCGTATTGCTTACGTTGTCAGCCACAAGTGATGGGCGCTTGCCTTGATATCATCAACCAAGCAGGCAAAACGTTATTAATTGAATCTAATGCGGTGACGGATAATCCGCTTATTTTTAATAATGAAGATGGCCCAGTGGCTATCTCAGGGGGTAACTTCCATGCCGAGCCAGTGGCCTTTGCCGCAGATATGCTCGCTTTAGCAATCGCTGAGATTGGCTCTATGTCTGAGCGCCGTGTGGCACTATTGATTGACGCAACCTTATCAGGTGGCCTACCGCCATTTTTGGTGGAAAATGCAGGGGTAAACTCCGGCTTTATGATCGCTCACGTGACTGCCGCGGCGCTAGCCTCAGAGAACAAGTCTATCGCCCATCCTGGCAGTGTCGATAGCATCCCAACCTCTGCCAATCAAGAAGACCATGTGTCGATGGCCACCTATAGCGCCCGCCGCCTATATGAGATGGCGCAAAATACCGCTACCATCGTTGGCATTGAGCTATTGGCTGCTGGTCAAGGGATTGACTTCCATCGTAACCTTGCTACTTCCGAAGCATTACAGGCCGCCCATCAAAAGTTGCGTGAGCAAGTGACTTTTTATGACAAAGATCGCTATCTAGCCCCCGATATCGAAGCGGCAAAACAGCTGGTATTAGATGGTGCACTGACAAAGCATTGGCAGGCACTGCGTAGTGACTGGTACGAGTCTAAATAAATAGCATCCTTTTATAGTAAGTGCTAAATAAAAAGAGTACAGCTTTTATGGCGTGCTACTGGGATGAATTTCATGCAGCCTCTGGAATGACGAAGTCGCACAGCAAGCAAAGAAAATTTATACCAGTCGCACTGTACTTATCTTATAGCGGATCAAATATACACAAGCAATACGGATTAAAGGAAATCAGCGATGAGCCTATCAATGTCTGACACAGCCGTGAGCCACAGCGCCGCTGATATGAGCCGCTGGACGGGACGTGCCGAGCCGTTTGAGTCTGCACGCGCCCGCTATTGGTATCAAATAGCGCAGCCTTATACCTTTGATAGCAGCAGTCAACAAAACAGCCAGCAAAATGGCCAGCGCATTGGGCTGGTCGGCTTCGCTTGCGACCAAGGTGTCAGACGCAATCAAGGACGCGTGGGAGCCAGAGCGGCGCCGCCTTTGATTCGTCAAGTATTTTCGGCGCTGCCCGTCATCGCTGAGCTACAACAACGCTTTGATGGGAAACTATCAACGCTACTGGGTGATGCGGGCGATGTTCATTGTCACGATAATGATGACTTTGCCGAGCGTACCCTTGAACAAGCTCAATTAACCTACGCTGATAAAGTCAGTCACATTATCCAGCAAGGCGGGCTACCCATTGGACTTGGTGGTGGTCATGCCATCGCTTATGGCAGCTTTTTGGGATTGTGGCAAGCGCTGTCATCAAAAGCCGATCAGCCTACTCATGACGTTAGCAATGTCGAAAACTATTTTGAAAATGATGTCAAAAGCCATGTAAGCACAATGCCTACCATCGGGGTGATTAACTTTGATGCGCATCTAGATATTCGCCAATCTGATGTTGCCACCTCTGGTACGCCATTTCGCCAAATAGCCGAGCACCTTGCAGCGCAAGACCAGCCATTTCACTATTGCTGTATCGGCGTTAGTCGGTTTTCCAATACTGCCGCGCTCTTTGACCGTGCTGAGCAGTTAGGCGTTCATATCATCAGTGACGAAGACTGCACCAATAAAAAATGGAAAACACTTGCGGCGCAAATAGAAACCTTTATCAATGACGTTGATGTCATCTATTTAACCATTGACATGGATTGCTTGCCAGCAAGCGTGGTACCTGGTGTCAGTGCACCCGCCGCTTATGGTATTAATTTGGCATTCGTTGAGCGCGCGGTCAAACGTATCATGGCATCAGGCAAAGTAAAAATGGCTGATATCGCCGAGATTAATCCGACCTTTGATATTGATACACGCAGCTGTAAAGTCGCCGCTCGCCTCTTAGCCACTATTATCGAGCAGCATTTACTTTTAACATAGACAAAAAAATAGTTGGTTAACCACAAGCAGGAGCTTATTATGAACCACACTAGCGCCCAAATACTTGACAACAATGCTACTAATACCCTGACTTCATTTGATCACGTTATTATCAATGCCAATCTTGCCACCTTTTCAGCGCAATACGGCTTTGATATTTACAGTGACAAACAAAGCGCCAATCAAAGCAATGATCAAAACAAAAGCACCCCTTATGGTCAATTAGAAAACGCCGCTATCGGTATCAAAGACGGCAAAGTCGCATGGGTTGGTACGCATGAGCAAATCAAACCGCATCTGACTCATTATAAAAGCGATCAAATCAAAGACGTACATGGCAACTGGATCACGCCTGGACTTATCGATTGTCATACCCATATCGTGTATGGCGGCAATCGCAGCAACGAGTTTGAAGCACGCTTGCAAGGTGCCAGTTATCAAGATATCGCGGCACAAGGTGGCGGCATCGTCTCGACAGTGAGCGCCACCCGCGCAGCAAGTGAAGAAGAACTATTTACCCAAAGTGAAAAACGCTTGCTCGCCCTCATAAAAGAAGGCGTGACCAGTATCGAGATCAAATCTGGCTATGGGCTAGACTTAGACACTGAACGCAAAATGCTAAAAGTCGCCCGTGCACTCGGCGACAAACACCACATTCATGTTAGCACCACGTATTTGGCCGCCCATGCGCTACCGCCAGAGTATAAAGACCGTGCCGATGCGTATATCGAGCAAGTTTGCCAGTGGTTGCCAATTTTGCATAATGAGGGCTTGGTCGATGCGGTCGATGGTTTTTGTGAAAACATCGCCTTTACTGCTGAGCAAATTAAGCGGGTCTTTGACGTTGCCCGTTCATTAGACTTGCCTGTGAAGCTGCATTCTGAGCAGCTATCAAATATAGGTGCGAGCGCTTTGGTAGCAGAATACCAAGGGCTATCAAGCGACCATCTTGAGCACTTGGCAGAAGCCGATATTAAAAAAATGGCCGCAAGCAACACAGTAGCCGTGTTATTACCGGGTGCTTTTTATACGCTGCGTGATATTAAGTTGCCACCGATTGAAGCGTTGCGCAAGCATCAAGTGCCGATGGCTATCTCAACCGATTGCAACCCCGGTACCTCGCCGCTCACCTCGCTGTTATTGGCGATGAATATGGGCTGTACCTTATTTTATCTCACTACGGAAGAAGTACTGGCAGGGGCGACCGTGCATGCAGCGCAAGCATTAGGCCTCGCCAAAAAAGGCAAGATAGAAGTCGGCTGTGATGCTGACTTGGTATTATGGGATATCGCCCGCCCTGCTGACCTTGCTTATCAGATGGGGCTAAATCCTATCACAGGTATCATGGTACAAGGCAGATGGCGTGAGACGGTATAACAAACCCCTATAAAAACCTATTCATAACAAAAAATCTGGCAATACCTTATTGCCAGATTTTTTCTATTTTCAAAACTCAAACAAGCCTGAGCACCTTCTTCTTTATACTGTAATAAGCACATGACAAAAACCTAACCCACCGTCTATACCTTAATTACATTGATATGCCAGATATGCTTGATCAATCACTACCAAATATCAGTAGCAGCCATCTTGCTGCAGAAGCATTTGCCGCTCTACCGCCTATCACGCAGGCGCAGTTAATACGAAGCCAGCGTGTGATATTGATTGCCAACAACCCATCGATAGCTACAGCGAGCTTAGAGGCGCTATTGCAGCCTACTGATATGTTGGTGTTATTTAATGACTTTATTCATGCAGATTTCTTTGCCAATCATCCGCTCGCCAAAGATTTACCAAAGCTACTGTTTTTTAGACAAATCGGTGACAGTCAACTGCATTTTGGTCTACCACCTCGCAGCAATAATGTGACAGCGATGCTCGATATGGCGAAGCAAGCACCGCTTGGCATCTTGTTTGGGAATGCTGCCTATCAGTTCCCAATGCCATGCGACGACCCAAATCCCACTGATGACCCTATAACCGCTAACCGAGTGCTAGAGATTCCAGAGCAGCTTGAGAAAATATTACGCAGCGATGAGTATTGCCGCATGTTGTCAGAGCAGCATAAAGTAGTGGCAGATTATCCTATCTTTACTGATATCCATTCATCGGCACCGACGTCAGGATTTTTATTATATCGGTTATTCTTATCTGCACGCCTGCACATTCAACAAAAGCAGAAAGCTAAGACGCTGCTATCAATAGTGATGTTGGGTTTTAATAATGATGATAAAACTGCGCATTTTTGGGAAGGTCATAACTGGGCGTTTGAGCGGCAAGCGCTTGCAACGCCGCCGACAGGTGTGGAGATTATCCGTCAGTATTAGTTGCTCATCAAAATTAAATGTTCATCAAAACTAACTACTCATTGCTACTAGTGATGTATCGGTATTAGAGTGCTAAGAGCCGTCTACACATACGGTGCATCTGGACAATGTGCGCCGTCAATCTCAGCGCTACTTGGCTGCCGAAGAATCTCAATGGGCACTGTCTGCGCCTCTTGCCAATCAATCAAACCTAGCTGTGTAAATTCTACCAGCCAGCCTGCCATCGGCCAATGCTGCCATTTGTCATAAAAGCGATTGGCATTAATCACTATGCTATCGAGATGATTGAGCGGCGGCCGGTAGACGCTGTGCTGCTGATGGTAAACCACGTCGTTGGTCAGATAAAAATCAATGTCTAAAGCACGTGCCATAAAAGCAAAATCGGTGTCTTCAGCGCCGTAGCCGACATAATCGGTATCAAAGCCGCCGATCCGCTCAAACTGATGATGCATTATCGCAAAGCAAAGACTCCAAAATGCGCCATAATCTTGCGTTTTTTTAATATTAGCATCGACATTGTCATTGCGCTGTTGGGTAAAGTTATCACGATAAGGGTTAAATACCGAAAGCTGGTCTAAAGCGTCAGACGCCATTTGACCTTGCTGTAGTTGACTACCCTCATCATCCGTCAAAGGCCGTGTCAAATAACGTGGCTGTCCCATTAGTAGCGCATCAGGATACGTTTTCAATTTATCATATAACCCTTCGATAAAGTCATAGGCGACGATACAATCTACATCCAAAAAAATCATAGTCTCATAGCTAGCACGTGCAGCGCCAAGATTACGGTTACGACCGATATCAAACGAGGCGCTACTCGTCAATCCATGCTCAGTCGCTGTAGTCGTTGCTATCTTAATAATATTTAAATCGTAGTCTGCCAGACGTTCAGCCTCGGCGTCATCATTAACGATAACCACCTCGCTCGGCTTGACGCTACCTTGCGCCAGACTAGCAAGTAGATTATAAAGATGACGATCGCGCCCATAGCAAGTCGTTATTACACTCACGGGAATGGTGTTATATGCGGCGTCTTGAGCTCTGGTTGTCGCTGTCATGGAAATATTTGCTCTTATTATTATAAGTTTCTTTGTTATTTGTGATTTGTTATTTTTTAGGTTTTAAGTCCAACTGCGGCAATAGCCATTCTGCAAACCAAGCTTTTACAGAAATATAGTCAGCAATGCTATTCATAAAGCGTTGCGCCGCCAGATTGGCTTGCTTACTCATCAAAGCAGTCTGCTCATGGTCAATCGACTTATTATTCGTGGAGAGAGAAGACAATAGGTTCTGACTATCCATAGTAGAGGCTTTGGCGATAAACTGTGGCCAACTAAGCGCACGACCTTGTTCGATTAATGCCTCTGCCATCGCTTCTTGCTCACGGTGCGGGCGCACATCAGGCAATACAATAAGCGGCGTCGCATAGTCATAGGCCTGCGCAATTGCATTCAAGCCACACGCCATTAATAGCAGATTACTATAGGCTATAAATGGCGTTACATCATCGACATGGGCGGCAATATCGACACAATGCCGTACTTCATCATTGATAGGACCAAGAGAGACGATTATAGCGTCTGGTAGTATTTGGCGTAGCTTTGGCAACTTGGCATCAATCGCTTCGTGCCCGCCATAGCCTTTAATCACAGTAACGATAGAAGACTTATCGACACTGGCGACCAGTTGTTTATGAATAGCATCATCATGGGTCAATGTCATAAGCTCGTCCATAAACTCACAAAAGCTAGGCAAACCTTGGGCTTTACTTGGCAAAAAATCCAAATATAACGTTTTTTGTCGTACCCAGTCTGGCGTTGCTGCCGCCTCCAATGCTTTAGGATAAGGGGCCAGCAATCCAAGCGCGCCCGCAAAGGCGTTTAAGTGCGGCGCATCATCGCGCTCACCTGCCAGCCGTACATAGAGATAAGGCACGCTAGCAGTACGGCACAGCATAGCCACTTCGGCGCTCACATCAATAATCATCAGGTCAATCTGGCGCTGATGTATCTCATCAAGCAGCTGCCAACTGCGTCTCTGAATGTCTTTGTTACCCACTGGCGAGTAGTGCAAACAGCTTGGCTGCCAATACTCGCCTGCTCGCCCCGCTAGCACATCATCTGGTCGCTCATCCTCAGCGTCTAAACGTACGATGTGCTCATCACTTATACTGCTAAAGCGATAACCATCAGCAGGTAAGCTGGTAAACACCGTCATTTGCGAACGCAGCTCTAGTGATAGTAAGGCGGCCAGTTTATCTGCTTGGCGGCAGTGCCCCGAGCCGTGATGATGAGCATAGTAACCGATACGCATGGTAAATAGCTCCTAAGAGATGAAGGCAGTCATTGATACTCACTACATAAAGAAAAAAGGAAAGAACGCTAGACAAACGCCTCTTGGATGCTATCGCTGTCATCAACCGCTACTGCCTGCTCATATAAACGCAGATAACCATCGACCATTGCAGCGACTGAACAAAACTGCTCAGCGCGAGCACGACAGGCTGTTCGTGAAATATGCTGAATGTCAGCAAACGCTTGTATAAATGCCTTTTTATCCTTTTTGGGTACGATAATACCTGTCTGATGCGTGATAATCTCAGCACTGGCACCGACATCGAAGCCAATCACAGGTGTACCGCAAGCGAGGCTCTCAGCGAGCGTCAGACCATAAGGCTCATCCCAAGTACTGGTAAATAGCATGGCGGTGACTTGGCTTAACTGCTTGTTGATTTGATTCTTACTTAAATGACCAACATAATCAAATAACGGCGCAGCGCTCGCTCTATCGGCTTCTAATAGCGGCGCTACATAGTCATCGAAGTATTCCTCATTACTTTTGGGTCCTGCAATAATCAGGCGCTTACCTGCCGCTTTGCAGTATTCCATCGCCAAATGCGTACCCTTTTCAGGACAGATGCGCCCGTACCAAAAATACACTTCATCAGCAATTGGGTTTGTATTGGCAGTAAATGAGTGGACATCGATGCCGTTATAGACCACATGCGAGGGCACAAATTCAGCAAACAACTGCTGCTGATGACCACTGATCGCTGTAAACTGGGTTTGGGTGCCTTGCCGTAGCGTCAGTAGCGCCAGACGCAGCTGCGGAAAAATCGGCGTATGAAACGTGGTAAAAAACCGCGCGCCAAACGCCTGCCCCATCATCATCGGCACATGGTGCAAGCTATGATTGTGTACTACATCAATCATTCCCATCTCATCACGGCTAATGATATCGCGCAGCGCCTGCTGGTAGACCAAATACTGATACAGCTCCTCGCGGCTCATCTCTACTGACTCATGCTCATTGGGATAAACTGTTTTTTCAAACTCATCACGAGTCATAAAGGGTACTAGTGTGGCATGGGTTTGACTGTCAGCATGAGCGTAGAGCAACACCTGATGGCCTTGAGCCACCAACTCATCACAGATCAGCTGAGTGATCATCTCAAGACCGCCTGCATAAGGCTGGGCAATGGGATATAACGAGTGAGCGATGATGGCAATACGTCGTGGCTTTCTTACTTGAATGTTTGCCCCATCGGTTGTCTCACACGCCGCTGATGACTCAGGCAAGTCATATGTCTTGTGCATAACGATGTTAGAGGTTTTAGCTTTTATATGACTATTGGGGTTGGTTTTGATAGAAGTCAGCATACGTCATCCATTTATTATTTTATTCAGCCATATATTTTTTTATTGGGTCGGTGTTATTTGGGTGCTTATTTTTAGTAATATTATCTCTAGCCGTCTTTTTATTTTTAGCGACATTATTTTTAATCACACAGCTTTGGTTTACAGTGTTATTGATCTCGTCATACGTGTCATGCTCATCAGCATAGCGGTCATTCACCTCAGGATGATACCCATAGTTATCAAAAGCTATCTTTGCAGACCATAGCTTGAGGACAGTGACCACAAGCGCACTAACAAATAACAAAGGCGAATACAGCGCTGATAGCGGTGAGGTCACAGCCAAAGTGATGATATTAAGTATGAGTAGCAGTTTTGGTAAGGCACAAACATTGGCCTGCCATACGCTGCGGCGGTTACTGATCACCACCTGTTTGGGCGTACACACAAATGGCTTGTCGCGGCCCCACAGCACAGGCCACCATGACAACGCACCGATTTCCCAAAAATTTAGATGCAGTGCCCACGCTCGTAGCTTATTGATAAAGGTTGGCGTAACGTGCTGAGCTACCTGCTGATTAAGTGGTGAGCGGTCTTGTGCATAGGCCCACAGCCGTCGCAACAAAAACACGCCATAAGCCGCATAAACCACATATAAGGGCGTAAGCAACATCGCCATATCCACCTGTGCGCCTATTATCAGAGCCGCCAGCACGATAAGCAGCGTACAGATCTGCAGCACGATAAAAATTCCCGTAAAATTAATCCAGGCACTCAGCTGCGAAAAATGCGCACGCATATACTGCAAACGCTCGCCCATCGTCTGGCTTACATTTGTATTTGCGCTGCTATCGGCGGTCAAAGACGCCGGCCTAACAAAGTAACTATTGAGCACTTGTGCATTGCCATATACCCAGCGCTGCCGCTGAGCGATCAGATCACACAGCGTGGTGGGCAATATACCGGTAGCAATCACCTTGGGTATAAAACGACTGTGCAGACCCATACGATGGAGCAGCACGCCCATCTGCGCATCTTCAGTAATGGACGCTCCTGACCAGCCGCCTAAACCCACTAAAGCATCTCGGCGTATCACCGCATAAGTACCGGTAGATAACGCCCGCTGACGGTTAAAAAAGCGATGCAAATGATGATTAAAATAATGGTTTAATTCGCTGTGGACATCTGCTTTATCTGCATCACGATAAAACTGCGGAAATTGCAATAAAGCATGCTCAGGATACTCGTGGATAGCGCTGATAATAGCATCACGGGCATGTGGCAACGCCTGATAATCACTATCGACCACCACCACATGACTGGCGCTAGGGTCCATCAGCCCAAGCGCTAAGTTGAGCGCACCAGACTTAAACCCTGCCACCGCATCGATATGATAAAAATGCACGTTGAGATGCGGATCCAAGCCATCACAAAAGTCTGCCAAAGGCTCATAAAGCTCACGCTTAGTATGGTTGTTATCTATGATTAAAATCTCATCGTCGGCCGCTTTAATGGCTAGCAATGATTTGATAGTCGCAATCACCATTGCCGCAGGCTCAGCACGGGTCATCAACTGAAAGCTCAAGCGTATCGGCTGCGCGACCTCTGCATGAGTCATCGCCTGATCGATAGTACTGACTGCATGATCTGCTAGACGCTCCATCCGCTCAAATTTACCGACAGGTTGCATGCCATTGTTTGTGTCACTTTTTATACCCCTTTGGGTGTTTTGGTGGTAGGGCTTTAGGCAATCATTGCTACGTAGATAGCTGGTTACTTGCTCATTTATATGGTTGTTTATATGATTGTTTAATACAGGGTCTTTATACCAGCTGGTCTGCGCGCGTTTGGAGGCTGGTGGATAAGCGCCAAAGACATGCGCCGCTCGATTGTTTATAGCTTCACGGCCATTATCGTTATGTTCCTGACCAACGCTGCAAGCAAACCGCTCAGCATTTGGCGTATCCTGTATCATTGGATATAAGCCCGACATACCTGAGCGGCCATCAGAATAGACCTCCTTATTGACTGTCATGATTCATCCTTTGATAAATATATCGACATCGTCAGCGGCATCGTTTGCCCGCGACATGAATGATTGATGATATAAACCCGTGCGATAAACACTGAGATAATTGATGATAGTCAAAAAGATTGGTGATAATTATTTATAAACTGTCTAAAAAAATAGATTAATGTAACTTCAAGTAAAACATGTAAAAACTTTTATAAATTAATACTTTATAATCCAAAAAACTTTAGCCGGCGTCTATTACCTCGAGCTTGCAACCAGTCTTTGCGCTCATAAATATTTTATACAGACAAAAAAATACCGCACTTATATATGATAAGTGCGGTATTTGACAGTGCCTCAACAGCCAGAAAGAGTTAGTTTAAGATACCATAAGCGCACAGTGCGTCCGCCACCCGTTTAAAGCCAACGATATTGGCCCCTGCCATATAGTCGATATAGCCGTTGTCCGTTTGACCATAGTTTGCTGATGCTTCAGCCGCGCCGTCATGGATGTTTTTCATGATGCGCTTTAGGCGCTCATCTATTTCTTCAAAGGTTTTGTATTGACGTACCGAGTTTTGTGACATCTCAAGACCTGAGACTGCCACGCCGCCTGCGTTTGCTGCCTTACCTGGCGCATAGTGCACACGGTGCAAACGGATATGATCGACTGCCTCTGCTGTCAACGGCATGTTTGCGCCTTCAACGATATATCTGATGCCGTTTTCGACCATATGTTTGGCATCGTCTTCGTTGACTTCATTTTGTGTGGCTGATGGAATGGCGATATCACCTTTGATGTGCCAAGGCTTTTGCTGCGCAAACCACTCACCACCATAGACATCGACATAATCGCACAGTGGCTTACTCTGGGCTTTTTGCGCTTTTAGCCAATCGATTTTTTCTTGATTTAGGCCATTTGCATCATAGAGCGTCCCTTGTGAGTCGGAGACCGTCAGAACTGTCGCGCCTAGCATGCAGGCTTTTTCGGCGGCATGGAGCGAGACGTTGCCTGCCCCTGACACCAGTACTTTTTTGCCTTCGATACTCTCGTTTTGAGCAGCGAGCATGTTTTCTAAGAAGTACACCGCACCGTAGCCTGTCGCTTCTGTACGCATCAAGCTACCACCGAATCCCACCCCCTTACCTGTCAACACGCCACCGTATTCGCGCGTTAAGTTTTTGTACATGGCAAACATATAGCTGACCTCACGGCCGCCGACACCGATATCACCAGCTGGCACATCGATGTCTTTATTGACATAGTGGTGCAGCTCACGCATAAACGCATAGCAAAAGCGGCGAATTTCGCTGTCTGTTTTGCCTTTAGGATCAAAATCAGCGCCCCCTTTACCGCCGCCCATCGGCAGACCCGTCAAAGCGTTTTTGAATATTTGCTCAAAGCCCAAAAACTTAAGCACTGACTGGTTGACGGTTGGATGAAACCGTACGCCGCCTTTGTAAGGGCCAAGAGCGTTGCTGAACTGGACACGCCAGCCGCGGTTGACTTGTACTTCACCTTTATCGTTTTCCCAGTTGACGCGAAAGCAGATAATACGATCTGGTTCAACCAAACGCTCGAATATCTTCATTTTTTGAAATTCAGGATGGGCATCGTATAAAGGCGCGATAGTCAGTGCCACTTCTTTTACGGCTTGGACAAATTCAGGTTGATGGGCGTAACGCGCTTCGACTTTTTCGATGGCCTGACTGATACTCATATAGGTTCCTTAGGGTAAAAATGGTGGACGTGTTTATTTACATCGATGTCGCGTCGTATGGCAACAAACGAAGGGGATTATGGACATTGATGTAAGACTACAATCGCCCCTATACACTGCGGTATATAGAGGCTCGTGGGAGTAGAAAAGCGGGATAATGTGACGCCTGAACAAGACGCTCAGTAGCAATGACCGTTTCTATCCTATAACTATATATCATTTTTTTGGGGTATAAGTCTAGTGAATATCACCATCATGAAAAGTTATGGTCAACGTTTTTTGTATAAATCATTCGTTTGTCTGACCGCTACGCAGGCTGCTAGGCATTGTGAGCATAAAGTAAAGCGCTGGGTAAATGAAGCAAAAATTGCTACAAGCCTACTGTCTGATTGCAAGTGGCTGGGCAAAATAGAGAGAATAAAACCTTATTGCCAACTTTAGTTCGGCTTAAAATTAAAAACAACATATAAAAGGTTGATAATGACAACTAGACGGTCAAAAAATAGCAGAACCCAGCCATTTGTTTGCTGTAACATATATCAATATAAGTAGTAAGGGTTTATAATAACCAGCGTTTGCTTCAGCCCTTTTTAGTGTCGCTGATAGTGATCTCATCCATTCAATAACCCGTTATAGAGAAAGTGATATGCGTACAGATTCGTTCCAACAAATCTTGGAAGACCTAAACAGCTCATCTGCCGATGTCGAAGCATCTGCCCTAATTTCTAACGATGGTCTGATGATTGCATCAGCCCTACCATCAGGCGTTGATGAAGACCGTGTTGGCGCTATGTCAGCCGCTTTATTGTCATTGGGTGACCGTGCAGGTCGCGAGCTGGCGCGTGGTAGTATCGATCGTATTATGATCCAAGGCGAAAAAGGCTATGTCATCATGACCTCATCAGGCGATGAAGCGGTATTGACCATCATGGCCAAGCCAAACGCCAAGCTCGGTTTGATCTTTTTGGACATCAAACGCGCCTCAGAAGCCCTAGCAAAACTTATTTAATCAATCATTGTTTTCCAGTCAATCATGACGAATACAACGATAGATAAATACAACAATAAATAAAGGAGATTACTATGGGTTCTCCAATCCCTGATGCACCAAAGCCGGATATGCCAGCTGAGCAGATGACACTGACTTACTATGACGGCACCTCTCGCACCATTTATGATACGGGTGTTGAGCGCCCTTATCCTGATGGTAAGCTTATCGTCTCGCGTACCGACTTAGACGGTATTCTAACTCACGTCAACGATGCTTTTGTCGAGATTAGTGGTTACACCAAAGACGAGCTGCTTGGCCAGCCGCAGTCTATCCTGCGCCATCCTGATATGCCAAAAGCGGCTTATCAAGACTTGTGGGACACAGCAAAAGCTGGAAAGAAGTGGCATGGCTATGTCAAAAATTTATGCAAAGACGGTAGTCACTACTGGGTTTATGCCACTGTGGTGCCAAACGTACGCCGCGGTGAAACCGTGGGCTATACCTCAGTACGCCGCAAGCCATCACGTAGCAAAATCGAAGCCATGCAGGCGCAGTACGCTGATATGAAACAAAATGAGGAAGGGTAAATCATGACGACACACAATATGTTAATCGCCCCTGATTTTTCGCCTGAGCGTTTTGCAGGTTGGCATATGTTTAACACCTTGATTCAAAAGCGTGCCAACTTAAACATGCACCTAAATACGCCAGCCTCACACACAGAGCAACAACAAATCATCACGGCTGGGGACATTCAGGTCATCTATGCCAATCCTTTTGATGCGGCAGCCTTGATCCGTGAACAAGGCTACAAAGCGGTCGCACGTCCTATCGGCAAGTCTGACGAAATGGTCATCGCCGCTGGTGCCAACAGCGACATCAATGTCTTAGAAGATATCAAAGCTGGTGCCACCATCGCGATGGCAAACAACCGCGATGTCAAGCTGATTGGTTTGCGCCTGCTTGAGGCTGTCGATATAGAAGAGTCTGATCTGAGCTGGGATGTCACCGAAACATATCAAGCTGCGGCGCGTAAAGTCATCAAAGGCGATGCGCAGGCAGCGTTCTTTTTGGCAGAAGTATTTCACGGTTTTTCTCGTCTGACCAAAGCTCAGCTATCGGTACTGATCGAAAGTGATTTGGCTGATATCAGTCATGTGCTGCTGATCAAAGACGATTTTCCAGATACCGATATCTTTATGAATGCCATACTCAACCTGCACAACGACCCAGACGGTCAAGAAGCATTGGCCGAGCTGGGTATGCCGCAAGGATTTGAGGCCATGGATGAAGAAGACGCCGAGTTTATGATTGATTTGATGGAAACCTTGCTTGATTAGTCGTTACTTGCTATCTTGCTTTGGCTGATTTTATTTTTTCATGGTCGATGACAGTCGTCATCGCCGTGATTATTGGGTCATGTCCATACAACGCAACACATAGGCGCAGCCGCTATCAAGGCAAGAATAACCGCAACGAAGATGTGACCTAAAGGATCCTGTTATGTCTGATGTAGATCTGATCAAAGAAGCCGAGACCGAGGCGCGCCGTGCGTTTCGCTTTTACTCACGCAAAGTATTTTTGGCACCTGCCAATCGTCACTTTCATGAGCAGCGTATCAATGCTGCCCTACTGCTGAGCGAAAAAGAGCCGCTACAGGGCGCGGTGGCAGATTTTTTTTATGGCTGCTGGTACGATATTCCTTACGATGTCAATAACCTATTTACCCGTATTAAAGACCGTCTGTACCCTCATGTTGCACAAGGCTTTCGCGACTGCATCGACAAAAAACGCTACATCCAGCGCAACAGTATGCTGGCGACGCGTTGGAGTGTATTGATATCGCCGTCGCTCAATGAGCAAAAACAGCGACTGCGCATCAGTAGCGACGATGCCAAAGAAATCTCCAAAGACATCACCGCCGAACTAATGCAAGCACGTGCCGAGGAGGACTGGGGCACGATTGAACAAATCGAAAACGAGTTTTTTGCCCACTGTATCGCTCGCAATGACCGTCTGGCTTTTTCTTTGGTTTGGTTTCGCTTAGGCAAAAGCGACTGGCACTTTGACGAGCGCTGGAACAACTGCCAACAACGTCTTGACCAAACCAAAACCATCAAAACTTAACTTATCGCCTGTTTTATAACTTCATCACAATGGTAGCCGCTATGTCCTCTTACTTAAATGCTGATAAAACCTATCTTACCCTAACCCCAGCCGGTATTTTTGAGGCATTTTCCCAAAGCGAACCTACAGAGGAGCAGCTATCGTTACAAGACCTACTCTCTTATGAGCAAACCCTACTCGCCGCTGATTGGCTAGAGCGCTACTCTGAGACGTGGTTACAGCGCTTTATAGAGGCCGGCTGGATCGAAAAGTTGTCCCTATTTTTGCCCGCGCCCAACTTACCATTGGATCAGTTTTTGCCTTATGTCGTCGCAAGCCTATCTGGTAAGCGCCGTGCAGCTATCGGCTCTGATGAGGGCTTTTGTCTGGCGCGCATCGGCTATAACCAAGAAGAAGCGGATATGCTGAGTGTGGCGGCGGCTGACTTTTCAGGCTTTATGCTGCGCCAAAAACAACGCGGCTGGGCAGTAGAAAGCCAAGCAATTTCGTTTTTTCAGCAGGTTGACTTGTTGATTCCTGAGACCAGTTTTGTGTTTTTGTGGATTGATGGCTCAGGATATGTGCTGATCATCGATGGCGAGCCGCTCACTAACAGCCGCGCTTTTGTAGAGCTGGTTTGGGCACTCAAAACCTCTGGACTCCGATTTTTAAATTAAGCGTCTATGGCGTACTTGCTCATAACTCGTGACGGTCATGACTTTTATAAACATCAACATAAAAATAGACATGACTGACGTATCATATTCTCATTAAGAGGCATGCACCCCACTTCTATGTTTGCGTTTATAGCAGACAACTTGGTGCGGTGCGCGCTATTTTTATCCACAGCGCCCTCCTTTATCTTTATACCATACCGCCGTGCTTTTATATAAGCAATGAGATAGCTGACGGCGGCACACTTCGCAACGATACTACCCTCATACGTAACAGTAGCTGGCACCGCATTGCGTCATACTGACTTTTGACGTATGCCAACCTTTACTTGTCTGTTTTTGTGGCTGGTAAGCGTATCTTAGAAGTCGGCTGCGGCATGGCGTTGTCTAGCCTGCTACTCAACCACAGACGTGCTGATATTACTGCAACTGACTATCATCCGACGGTTGAGTATTTCCTTGACCGTCATACCACTTTAAACAATAACAAAACGCCTGACGTGATGGCCGCATCTTGCCACTGCTGGCGCTTGATCCAGTGAGCCATTAGGGGTTTGTAAATCCGCTGTGACATTGCTTGGTCAAAAAAACAAACCAAAGTTTATTTAATAATATGATTGCAATCGCAATATCATTCTTCTAGCATGAATTGATAGATAGCAATTGAGCATAAACCTCAAATAACTTTAAACAATATCAATTATATAAATAATATCAGGCAGATAGATATGAAAAATAACAATACTCCCTTACGTATCGACATCGTCTCAGACGTGGTGTGCCCTTGGTGCGTCGTTGGCTACCGCCAATTGGCCGCAGCGCTTAAGCAAAGCAATACAGACTATGAGATACATTGGCACCCTTTTGAATTAAACCCCAAAATGCCAAAAGAAGGACAAAATATGCGTGAGCACATCATGGAAAAGTATGGCTCAAGTAAGGCAGAATCGGATGCCAGCCGCGCCAGAATAACAGAGGCGGGAAATGAGGTCGGCTTTCAGTTTCACTTCAACGACGACACACGGATGCACAATACCTTTAATGCGCACCAGCTCTTGCACTGGGCCGAAAAACAAGGCCACAGACATGAGTTAAAGCAAGCGCTTTTTGCAGCGCACTTCACGGACAACCGCGATATATCGGATAACGCGGTACTGGCCGATATCGCAGCAGAGGTCGGCTTAGATCGAAGCGAGGCACGGGCAGTCTTAGCAGACCAGCGTTTTGCTCGAGAGATACGTGCAGAAGAGCAGCACTGGCAGCAGCAAGGAATTCAAAGTGTGCCAGCGATGATTTTTAATGAGCGTCATTTGGTAAGCGGCGCGCAAGGGGTAGACAATTACCTCAATATCTTAGGGCAATTGGCCCATATGCCCGACTAAACCCTAAGCGTTGTCGATGAAAGGATATCTTATGCACGCTCACCCAACACCCGCGGTTATCGTCTTTGATGTCAACGAGACGCTACTCGACATAACCACTTTAGCGCCGTTATTTGTACGCCTATTCGGTGACGAAAACATGCTCAGAGAGTGGTTTGCCCAGCTGGTGCTATAAGCGTTTCTCAAACGTCCTTATAATGCCTTGTTATCCGCCCCCAATGTGCCAACACCGGACTTTATGGCCACAGACTTGACTACGCTTGCAGAGCAAATCATTCATCGCGCGCAAGGCTAATCGCTATGGTTTGTCTTGAGCATAAAAAAATACCGCCCCATAATAGGCGCGGTATTTTCAGCTTATCGTTTGCTGCTTAACTTAATGTTTACTCAGAAAAGTGCACCACCGAACGAATGCTCTCACCTTTATGCATCAAATCAAAGGCCTCGTTGATGTCTTCTAATGGCATGGTGTGAGTGATGAAGTCTTGTAGCGGAATTTCACCTGCTAGGTAGCGCTCGACGTAGCCGGGCAACTCACTGCGGCCTTTGACCCCGCCAAATGCTGAACCTTTCCAAACACGGCCTGTCACTAGCTGGAATGGACGGGTTGATATTTCTTGGCCTGCGCCTGCGACCCCGATGATGACCGACTCGCCCCAGCCTTTGTGGCAGCACTCTAGTGCTGAGCGCATGACATCGACATTACCGATACATTCAAACGAATAATCCACGCCGCCGTCGGTCAATTCGACGATGACATCCTGAATGGGCTTGTCATAATTTTTTGGATTGATGCAATCTGTCGCGCCAAGCTTTTTGGCCAATTCAAACTTGCTCTCGTTGATATCGATAGCGATGATACGGCTGGCGTTGGCCATTTGCGCGCCGATGATAGCGGACAGTCCGATACCGCCCAGCCCAAAGATAGCAACCGTTGCGCCCTCCTCGACTTTGGCAGTATTCATCACAGCGCCCATGCCCGTGGTCACGCCGCAGCCCAGCAAGCAGACTTCTTCTAATGGCGCTTCTTTATTGACTTTGGCCAATGAAATCTCTGGCAACACCGTGTATTCAGAAAAAGTCGAGCAGCCCATATAATGGTAAATCGGCTTACCATCTTTGTAAAAACGCGTGGTACCATCTGGCATCAGGCCTTTACCTTGGGTTTCGCGTACTGCCGAGCATAGGTTGGTTTTACCTGAACGACACATTTTACAGACGCCGCACTCTGCGGTGTACAACGGAATGACATGGTCGCCGACTTGCACGCTGGTCACGCCTTCACCGACTTCCTCGACGATACCGCCACCTTCGTGACCCAAAATCGCAGGAAACACGCCTTCTGGGTCTTCACCAGATAAGGTGAACGCATCGGTATGGCAAACGCCGCTGGCGACAATCTTTACCAGCACTTCACCTTTTTTGGGCAGCATTACATCGACTTCTTCGATAGATAGCGGCTCATTTGGCCCCCACGCGATAGCGGCTTTGGACTTAATAAAATTATCTGACATAGTATTCTCTCTTGTAATCATAAATAAGTGATGGCGTTAATCACGCTCAGACCAATTTAGCTTATAGCGCTTACACTGTAGAGGCAAGCGCTAGTTTGAGTCGTCTATAGGCGTTGGTTTTATATTGTCCATTATAGTTGTTTCTGCTGTGATAACAATGTGTTATATTTGCAAATATCTTTTTCACAGTGGTAATAATCATGCGCTGGGATGGCATTAGTGAGTTTGTCTATGTGGCTGAATACGAGAGCTTTACCCGAGCGGCAAAGGAGCTGGGTATCTCCACCGCGCAGGTCAGTCGTCAGATCAGTGCGTTAGAAAAACGCCTGAATATTAAATTGCTCTATCGTACGACACGGAAGGTGTCGCTCACAGAAGAAGGGCAGGTGTTTTATCAGCATTGCCGCGGCGTGCTCGATGGCTTGGATGCCGCCGAGCAAGCGGTGAGTAACTTACAATCTAAGCCGCAAGGCAGAATCAAACTCACCGCCCCTGTCACCTATGGCGAGCAGCAACTATTGCCCCTGATCAATGACTTTATGGTGCAATACCGCGATATCGAAGTGACGGCCTTTTTGAGCAATCAAAAAATAGATCTAATAGAGGGCGGCTATGATCTAGCGGTGCGTATTGGCAAATTAAGCGACTCAACCATGATGGCAAAAAAACTCAGTCGCCGTACCAACTTTGTCTGCGCTGCACCTGCTTACCTCAAAAGATATGGTACGCCGCACACACTGTCTGATCTGCGCAAACATAACTGCCTACTTGGTACACGTGATTATTGGCACTTTATCGAAAATAATAAACAGGCTAACAAGACAGTGGAACAGCAAGCGCACAAACCAACAGACACAGAAAAAAACCTACGCGTCTCAGGCAGCGTGCAATATAACAGCGGTCATAGCTTAGTGGATGCAGCATTAAAGGGTCTAGGTATCGTGCAGCTGCCTGATTATTATGTGCAGCAATATCTGGCCTCAGGGGCATTGATCAGCGTACTGGATAACTATAGAGAGCCTGAAGAAAGCATTTGGGCGATTTATCCACACAATCGTCATTTATCGCCAAAGATTCGCTTGCTGGTGGATTATCTGGCAGCGCGCCTGGCATAGTTGGCGCTCTTACATCATCGCTGATAAGATCCAGTTGTCACGCGCGCCTTTACTATGCATGGTTTATTACGCACAATGCTATGAGGCACAGTAAGTATTATGATTCACAATGAATATTCGATGTTGTCAGCCATCACTCGCTGAATAAACAACCACAATAAAAAAGGACTTTTTATGCTTAAGATTATCTCTATCGCTGCCCTAGCTTTGGCTGTTTCCTCTTGCGCCAGCGTTGAAAATATTGTCAATGCGCCGGATAAGGTGCAGCCAACGCCAAAAACGATGGCTGCTATCAATGCTGAAAAGGGTTTGGTAACCATGCCAAGCCCGCATTCAGTACAAGACACTGCCGATAAGTTGGTCGCCATTATCGAAAGCAAAGGTATGAAAGTATTTGCGCGTGTCGATCATCAAAAAAATGCGCAAGGTGTCGATTTAACATTGAGACCGACGCAAGTGATTATGTTTGGTAATCCGAAAGCGGGTACACCATTGATGAATTGCGAGCAAAGCGTCGCTATCGACTTGCCACAAAAAATTCTTATCAGTGCAGATGCCGATAAAAAGGTCTGGTTGTCGTACAATAATCCTGCCTATCTCAAAGACCGCCATAATATAAAAGGTTGTGATACCCAATTAGGGAATATTGCAAAAGCCCTTGATGGCATCAGTAAAGCCGCTATTGCACAGTAACCCCACAATACAATACCCAAAATACAATTGGTAGCGTCAAACGCGCTACTGGTAAACGTCTAAGCAAATAAAAAGGTGGGCTACAAACGCATGACCCACCTTTTTTCTGCTTTGAAAGAATGCGCTTATTCGCAGCCCTCAGCACGTGCGATTTGCTCATGTAATTCTATTTTTAGCTTCTTTGCACATTCAATAATCTTTTTTCGATTGGCAGGTATGGCACCATATTCAATCGCTGTTTTTCGCATTTGCACCGTGACATCATAGTGTGGATAACTGGCATGACGATGGAATAAACGCTTATCCACTTCAATCAGCGCTGCAAAATCATGCAGCTCTTGCAGGGTATCTGCCAGCATGTGGCACCATTTATAGCCTTTAAATTCTATCTGCATAAAATCGACGTATATCGCCATAGAGTCGCCTCCTTTATTATCAATAGCTATTTTATGATGTGCTAAACAACGCTTTCACAAAACAGCCATTAGAACAGTTCACGTGCATCTTTCTTAAGCTGCTTTAGGATAGTTTGGTACTCGCTATCATTGGTTTCAAGGCTGCTTAGGCGTCCATAACGCAGTTGACGATAGTCCTGCCTCATTCGCAAGATTTTTGCTTGTACGCTCTCTGAATGGCCACTATCTGTTAGCTTACTCACTTTACTGCTCTTATTACTACTTTTAGCATTGGTATCGGCGTTGGTCTCAGCGTCGATATCAGTATTTGAATCATTTTCTCGGTCATCAACCGCTATTGCCAAGCGCTCAAGCCAAGCCAGCTGCCCTTCACTCTCTTGACGAGCCAACTCTTTATCACTTTTACCAATACGTTTTGATAACTGTGCAAGTGGTAGGTCTGCTGGATGCCAACGCTTACGGCGACGTTGCCAAATGATTAAGATGACTATAGCCATCACCATGATAGCACTGACCGTCAGCCATATAACTTGCTGCATAATTGAACGGATGTTAAACCATTTGAGTAGCGAGTCGGCTTGCCTGTCCTGATCGTAACCAACGACATCTTTTTGCCAATAATAGCTGGCTTGATCTGACAGGCGGCGTAAGGTTTGTAGCAGCTGATACTGCTGATAGCTGACTTGGGCGGCAGCGCCGTCGCCAAACATCGCCGCGCCTTGCGACTGCGTCAGTGCCTCCATGCCTTGCTCGACACGCTCAGGCGCGACAAAGGCCGTCGGATCGACACGTAGCCAGCCTTGACCGTCAAGCCAAACCTCCGTCCAAGCGTGCGCATCCTTTTGCCGTACTTCCCAAACATTACCACCGCGGCTGGGCTCACCGCCTTGATAGCCCGCCACGACGCGTGCTGGAATGCCAGCGGCGCGCATCATAAAGGTGAAGCTGGAAGCATAATGCTCACAAAACCCCGCTTTGGTCTCAAATAAAAACTCATCAATACGGTTATTATTCAGTCGTGGCGGAGACAGTGTATAACGAAAGTCCGTTTGGTTAATCCAGCGCTCCAGCGCCTGCATATAGCGCACAGGGTCTGAACCTGACTGAGCGAATAACTGCTGCGCCAATGTTCGCGCTTGCAGGTTGCCGTCAGCTGGCAGTGTAAGATTGAGACGGTGCGATTCATCAGAGAGAATCGGATCGATACGCATCGGTGCAAACTGCAATACCTCGTAGCGCAGCTGCTGAGTCACCGGCTGGTCTTTCAATAAGGTAAAGTCTGAGGTGATACTGACATCTTGGCGCTGAGCAAAAGGATAATCAAGTCCAAACAGCCAGCTTTGCTGCGTTGGCTCTAGGATAATCTCATAATTGGTCGGCGCAACTTTCGCTTCATCAGGGATAGTTGCAAAGGCATTCTCAATCCAAGCAGGTGTTTGCGGTGCAGGCTGCCACTCTTGTTGCTGAGGGCTAGGACGCCACGTGACCCCGTCAAACTCACTAAACACCAAACCACGCCAATAGAGCTGCTGCTGTGGTGGGCGGTTATCTGCAAACTCTACCCGAAACGCCAGCTCAGTCGATTGTCCCAAATTGGCAAAATCGCCAGGCGACATGCTATCAGAGACACCCGTGGTCGCCTGCTGACCTGAGAGCTGCACTGACCATAGCGGTGGCAAGCGCGGGAAAAACAAAAATAGCACGATTAATAATGGCAATGCGCCGATGCCGAGCACGCCCAACGTACGCAGACGCCCATCACCGCGCGTATTACCGTCGTCATTTAGCGCAATAAAGGCCAGCAGCACCGTCACTGCCCCGACGATTACTTCTAACGTCGTGACAAAGCCCTGATCCATCAAAAGCAGCGCGGCGAGGACAAATAGCGATAAATTTAATACCACATAAGCATCACGGCGTTTATACAACTCCCACAGCTTACTGATGAGACATAGCACTAAAAACGCTACGCCCATATCGAGGCCGAAAGCGGTGTGATAAGTCAGCCATAACCCTGTCAGCCCTAATAAAAATCCGAGCATCTGCATGCCCTGATAGACGCGTTTTAGATGCGCTAATTTTTTAAATCGCGCTTTGACGCCGGGCAGCTGCGCTACGATACTGACCACCGCAAACCCCATTAGCCATAATGGCAGATGGGCTGCATGCGGTAAGATAATGACCACTTGGGCGATCAACACCCAATAGTAGGCAGGCAAAGCAAAAAACTTGGCATATCCGCTCGGCTTTTCGCCATGCATTATCTGTGCGCTGCGATGATCACCCAAGGCCAACTGCTCAAAGCTGGCAGCGTTTATAGCGTCTGCTTTATCCAAGCGACTCGATGACGCTATCGTTTTTTTTGATAAAGGCTGCGTAGAGTTATTCATGGCGCTTTTGCCAACCTTAGCAAGCACGCTTGTACAAAGCTGTCACCTGCCCCCATCGCCGCACCGGCAGATTTATCTTGCGGTAGTTGCATCGTAAAGGGTACGCCCAGCCCACCCAAGGTCTGTACGCCATAAGCCAGCTGTGCCAGTTTTTGTTCATGATGCGCGGCTGGCATATCGGCATAATCCAACGTTTGCTCATGACCGATAGGATCAGCGAAATGCTTGGTAAACATGCCTTGACCTCGTGCCACATGCCCCCAAGACACACGGGCCAGCGACTCACCTTCGATATAGTTGTCGAGCCGCTCAAAATCGTCCTGACCTTGCTGATATTGCCCGCCTGTTGGCAGTTCTTCTTCATTGGCTAGCGCATACTGTGCTTGCCAATCAAAAGCCTCAGGTTTGGGATACACCCAAGCGCAACGGGCAAAATACACATAAGACCATGCGCGCATAATGCCGAGTGGGTAGACGGTTTTGATGGTGAGTCTGGGGAGCACCAGCTGGCCGCGGCTGTGCGTTTGTACAGGCAGACGAATCGTTTGTTCGCCTTGTAGTCGTGTCACTAGTATCGACTCTGGGGTACTAGCGCTATTCTTGATTTTCTTATTGGCTTTTTTATCTATCTTGCCATTAGCCTTACTATTCGCTTGGCCGTCAGCTTGCTCAAAGCCAAATAACAGCTGGCGTCTGGGCTGACGACTTTCGCTACAAAGCTTTAAAGTCACCCAGACAGGCGCGCCCGCCTCTGCCATAGTGACATCTATCAATTGCACCTTGAGACCTGAGATATGGGCAAAGGTCACATGAAAGCTGATCAGCCAGACGCTAACCAAATAAAAGCACAAACCCAGCACCAAGTTGTTGCCATAATTGATGCCAGCGATAAAAGTGATGATTAATAAAACGGCAAACAGCAGGCCTTCATGGCTAAAAAAAATATAGACATTACGCAGCGTGAGGGTGGCGCTATCGCTTTTGGGCGCACGCGCGGCAAACCAGCGGCGTAGTGCAGAGTCCGCTGGTACAGTAAAGGCATTTGGCAACAGGCTCATAACGACCCCATCCTCAACATTAATAGTCTTATCGCTAATAAACGAGCAGCTTTAGAAGTGAATCTCTTATGAGTAAAAAAATGGTCAAACAATAACAGCCACTTCTGCCAAAATACGTTGGGCGATGGTCTGCATCGCTTGTCCAACAGTCACATGCGCGGGTACAAAACGCTGACCGAGACGATGATCGGTGACGGCAGCAAACACGGCTTGGATGTCCTCTGGTGTCACCTCCATATGCCCTGATACATAAGCATAAGCCTGTGCTGCACGCTGTAGCGAGAGTACCCCTCGCGGCGACAAACCATGGTACTCGGAGCTGGCGCGTGTCTTTGCGACCAGCCGCTGCAGATAGTCCAAGACCACATCGGCGACATATACTTGCTTGACGCCTTGCTTTGCCAATAGTACCGCCTCGGTATCAAGTACAGCAGGCAAGCCTTTGAGCAGCTCGCGGCGGTCTTGACCTTGCAAAAGCTCACGCTCAGCGGCAGGCGATGGATAGCCAAGCGAGATACACAATAAAAACCTGTCGAGCTGCGACTCAGGCAATGGATAGACGCCTGCTTGCTGCAATGGGTTTTGGGTGGCAATGACAAAAAACGGCTGCGGCAGCATATAGGTTTTCCCATCTTGCGTCACTTGCCGCTCCTCCATGGCCTCTAGCAGCGCGCTTTGGGTTTTGGGACTAGAGCGGTTGATCTCATCCGCAAGTAACAACTGCGTAAAGATCGGCCCTGGCCGGAATTCAAAGCGCTGGTTTTTTTGCTCAAAGATACTCATGCCCAAAATATCAGCGGGCAGCATGTCATTGGTAAACTGCACACGATTAAAGCTCAGACCAAGCAGCTGGGCTAGCCCTTGTGCCAATGTGGTCTTGCCCATACCAGGCAAGTCTTGTAGCAATAAATGACCACCCGCCAATATACCACTGAGCGCCAGCTTAATCGCCTGCGGCTTATCTAAAACGATGTGGTTTAGTTGCCCAAGCAGCTGAGCTATTTTTTGCTGATTGTGCTGATAGTCAGCGGCACTCAAGGCCGCCGTATCTGCCAGCTGCGGCGCTGGTTGAGAGGTGGTGCTAGAATCGGGGTCGATCGCGGCATGGCTCATAGTCAGTTATTGGCTCATTTTGGATGAATAAACATAATAAGTCTGCGATCAATTGGCATCATCGGTCGCAGGCGGCGCGGCCCTTAGGGTTGACAGATAAGCAATCACATCTGCTCGCTCTTTTGCATCCGGCATCGGGTCTGAGAGCATTTTTGAGTCTGGCATACTCTTTTGCGCATCGGCGATATAAGGGTCTAGTGTCTGTGCATCCCATACCCAGCCTGACGCCTTTAATCCTTCACTATAAGTATAATCCTCGAGGGCGGCGGCAGGCGCGCCGTAGATATTCATCAGCTGCGGGCCTTTTTTGTTCAGCCCTGCATTGAGCTGGTGGCACTGACCGCAGGCATCTTGATAAATGATCGCACCGTTGTCGGCATCGCCCTCAGTGTATAGCGGCAATGTCACAGGGTCACGGTGATCAGCGGGCACTTGCTCTCCGCACGCACTGAGCAATAAAACAGCGGCAACAAGGCCGCACAAACGATACTGACGAATAATAAACATGTTTGACAGTCTTCAGTTAAAAGGTATGACAGATAAAAACAGGATGAGGCATGACGTTATGAGACTTTTATGGTCGCGCTGGGCGCTTCTAGATAGTACCCTTGCAAATAGCGGGCGCCCACACTCCACGCCACCGACATCGTCGCGGCATCCTCGATATATGGCATGAGCACGTCAGCATGGACCTCAGAGGTACGCACAATCAAAGACTTAACCGTATTTAGATTATCCGCAGAATTGATGTCTTGGATATAGCTTCGCGCCAAACGCACCATATCTGGCTGCACAAAGCTGGCAAGTTCGATAGACTTAGCAGATGAGCCAAAGTTATTGATACCTAATTGACAGCTGACTTGTGTCAACGCCGAAAACTGGGTTTTGGCGACGGTCAGATAGTCTAAGATATCTTTTTCATTAAACTGCAGTGTCAATACTCCAGCAGCACCGCCGACCGCCTTGATCAACTGACTGGCCACATTTGGCAGTTTTTTGTCGACCAGCGACGCCCCAGTGAGCTGCACCAACAGTCTGGCCTCAGGATGGGTCTTACGGACTTCGTTTATTTTTTTGCAGGCATTGATTAGTACCCAGCGATCGATTTTTTCTAATAAATTATGCGTCTTGGCGACAGCCATGAACTGATCAGGGGTGAGTACGGTATTGTCAGCATCTGCCAACGGTAAGCGCAGATACACCTCAAAAAAGTCGCTACGGTCTTCGTTGATGTCATATATAGGCTGAAATGACAGATCAAAACGATTGTTGGTAATGGCATCGACCAAAGATTCAGCCAGTGCATGATCATCACTATTGGCATGCTCACTTGGGTCATACAAATGGTAGGTCCCGCCATGATTGGAGGTCTCTATCATGATTTGATTGATGGCATCGATAGCACGCTCGAGCAGTACATTGGGCGCTGCAGCATTTTTCTCTATCTTCACGATACCAATACTGACGGTGGTACTGGTGGTACGCTTATCGACTTCGATAAACATCTCACTAATGCGTGTGACAATGTGCTGTGCCAAATCTTTTAGCTCGCTGGCGCTTTTGTCTTCGACAAGCACCGTAAACACCGTATCACTAAAGCGGCTCACATGCCCGTCTTCTATCAGCTCATCTAACATATAGGCGACTTGCTTGACTGTCGCATCGACCCCTTGTAGGCCCAAACTGCTTTTTATTTTACCCACATTATCGAGCTGAATATACAAAAGCCCTGCTGTCAGTAGCCCTTGTCGTGCTTGCTCATACACCAGTGCCATTTGTTTTTCAAAACCATGGCGATTGTCGATACCGGTTAGCTTGTCTTTACGCTCAGCCTCCGCTAAGCGCTTGGCCACCTCAGCGCTGTTATTGGTGTTTTGCTGAATGATAACTTGGGTGACAGGCTCACCGTCCAAGGTGGCTGAGGCAAGCTGTAGTTTGGCCTCAAAGGTGCTACCATCTGTACGTTTGCTTTCAAACTCAAACTCCACCTCTTGTCGATTGCCTTTGTCAAACTGCCGCAAAAACTGTTTAAAGCCTTTGACACTATCCCCGCCTGAAATCAAATCAACGACTGGCACGCCGATGGCATCGTTCATGGTTTTAAAGCCAAAAAGCTGCAGATAGGGGTCGTTGGCAAATATATGGATGCCTTGATCGATATAGGCGACCGCGCTTTTGGAGTTTTTAATCAAGACGTTCGCGCGTTGCTCCGCCTCAGAGATGACATGGCGTAGCGTCTTTAGCTCACGGCGGCTGCGCAAGTTGTCATGTTGCAAGCAAATAGCCATCACCACTGCCATCTCTTGCTCGGCTTTGAGCGCCTTGACCATTGTACCGCTGACGATAGCTGGCAAGCCGTCGTCATTTTGTGCGGTGGCTGCCGCCTCATCATGAAACAGACAAATCATCGGCAAATCAATACTTTGCTCTTGCACGATGCCCACCACTTCGGTGAAGTTCATATCATAAGCACTGCCAAACACCAATACATCCCATGGCTGACGCAACAGCCTTAGCAGCTCTTCTTTATCGTCCAAAAACCCCAAATTCACACTGTCATAATAAGCGCTCAATAACTGCACAAGTTGCTCAGCATAGAGCTGATCATCATTGATGACTAACAGGTTTAGGATAGACTGAGTGCGCATAAATGGCCTTTTAATCTTATGATCATACGATCGTATTTTATCAGTGATGTTTGATACCTGAGCTTGCTTGCTCAGTGCTTGGTCAGCAGATTGGGTGTCGCATCAATAGAGTAACAATTTGTGCCATTATAGACAATAACTGCACCCCCTGCAGGCGAGTTTCATTAGCGGGGGTTCGCGCAGTATGTTTTGGTACTTATCCATGATTCAAATGCAAAAACACAAACTTTATCGTGTCTACTACAGGCCTGATAAAGCTTGCCTCAAATTAAACAATAGTACTGGTAGTCAAACTATAAGCGTAGCACTTCATATTGGCTAAACTCATCAGTCATTAATAAGCGTCGCCCCAAACGTAACGGCGTCTGCTGCTGATTGATACGCATGATGACCCGATCATCAACCTGAAAATGGGCGGTTGGGACAATGAGGCTTGCCACAGTTTGAAGCTGCTCGTCTTTCCCCATGATAAAAGCTGGCACAAAGTGCCGGTCACGCGTGTCATCACCATCGACACGTAGACCGCAAGCCGCTGGATTGTGTCCGAGTACCTGCCACTCAATCTCTGGCGTAGCGCCATCGGCATTGACCCAGCGAGTCAGCCCTATCGAGCAATCAAGGGCAGTCGCGGTCTCAGCACGACATAACAAAAAAAGCCTCATGATCTGTAATGGCACCGGCGCGGCCACGCGCTCATCACGGGTTTTATGACTGGTGTCATGTTGGATACCTGCATCTATAGGTAGAGGACTCAAATCGAGCTGCCCAGTCCGCATCGGTGGTTGACGATCTGGTGGCATGCTCGCAGGCTCAGCGCGCAGTCGTAAGATACGAAACAACGATAAGGTATCATCGCCATCAAATGTCTCAGCGTTCAGCCGCGTATGAGTGTTGATGGGCAACTGATGGGTATCATAATGAGGCCGGTGTGCCTCTGGCAGCTCGTTTGCTACAATCAATCTGGTGAGGCTGCAGCCCTGACTGACTCGGTAATGCATGTCGTTAAACCCGCTAATCACCACAGCGTCTTGCTTTGAGCTATACTTGGTGGGCAACGTCAGCTGAGGCTGTAGATAGCGATACGTGAGCGTCATGATTACTTTATTGAGCAGCGCGCACGCCACCGCCTCCCGGCCCTCTCTTATCAATGCCTGCCTGCGTGCCTGCAGATAGGTAATCATCGGTGTCAGCTCTATAAATAAGCACTCATACCGATCCTCATAAGGATTGATGCATGAATGAGCCGTCAAGTAAGTGGGCGGCTGACTGTCTTTTAAATTGACAAACACTCGGGTTTCACTCTCAGGCTCTATGGTGGCGAGCAGATGCTCGGCCCACTCAGGTAATAATCGCTGCACCAACAAGATATTAGGGCGACGCATGGCACGTACGTTCAATAAGCTGTGCAAACATAGCTGACAGTACAGACGGTGAATGCTGTCTGCGCGCTGAGTGAGCGTATGAGCGCTCAGATTCATCAACGTGAGGCGCTGCTGATGAGCAAGATAATACAGCTGATTGATCTTAGGCCATAAGTACGATGACGGCTTTTGGTAGCAGAGCGCCGCCTCGCCTAAGAGCTTTTGATACATCAGTAGTGACTGATAGATAGCAAGGGCGAGCACGGCTGACGCGCGCTTTTCATGGTGAAAATAACGCTGCCAACCGTTTTTTGTAGCAGAGTTAGCAGGATGGATGGAGCTTGTCATCTCACGCTGTATGACACCATCATAGATCATGATAATCAAATAATATAGCGACCGAACTTGAGCCACGTACGCCATCTGCGCCTCACTAAAGGCAGTAGTCTCATAAATATAGTGTTGGCGCAGCGCCACAATCAATTGCTCGGCGGCCTCGATGACACAAGCGGTGAGCTTAAGGCGCTGCTCATCCTCCATATCCGCTGCCTGCAAGACCTTCAAAATCTCTTCTAGCCGCTCAGCTTGCGCCTCATGTGTCTGTGACGGCAGACCGGTCAATAGTGTCTGTAAATAGCGCGCTTCACTATCAACTGAACGCCTTGCTGTCGTTGACTGCAGTTTTGTAGCAGACAAATACTCTTGAAACGTCGATAGGGTGATCATCCAGATTCCTAATAACTTTTAATCCTAATAACTTTTCGTGATATCGAATAGTTTGGCAGCAAAGCCGTTTTGTCAGACAGGCAAGAAAAGCTGATGCCAGTTGCACGTTAATATCAGCGTATCGATTTTACTTCGCATGACTATACCTTAATACCATCCTTACCCGCACGCTGGATAAATCCTTTACCAAGCGTCACTATTGATATTGCTTGTTTGGTAGTCAGCAGCTCGCCCACTCTTTATTAGTCATTCTTTGTTTACTAATTTTTAATATAGCATATTTTGCATATCAAACATCATGGTAAATGTTAACTGGCACTTTAAAGGGCTTATTCGGTAATTCTCTGACCAGTTTGGGTACCAGATACCCTGGCAAAGCCGCCAGCAGCGACCAGTATAGCCTTACAGCGCTGTGCTCATCACTATCAAAATGGGCCGCACCGGCCACTTTATCCAAAACGTGTAAATAATACGGCAGCACACCGGCGGCAAACAGGTGCTGACTGAGCTGCGTCTGTATCACCACACTATCATTGATGCCTTTTAACAACACCGCTTGGTTGAGTAACGTAATGCCAGCGGCTCTTGCACGCTGTAGATACTCCGCCGTCAGCGTGTCAATCTCATTGGCATGATTACAGTGGATGACCATCACAATTTGACAGCGGCTTTGGGCCAGCCTATCTAATAGCGGCGCATCCAAACGCGCAGGAATCACAAGCGGTAAGCGCGTATGCAGACGAATGGTGGTCAGCTGCGGGATAGCTTCAAGCGTGTCCAGCCATGCAAACAGCCGCCTATTGGTCACATTTAGGGGATCACCGCCACTTAAGATAACCTCATTGATTTCAGGGTGCGCTGTGATATAGTCAATGATATGTGCTTTGGCATCGGCGGTGGGCATGTTGGCACTATAATCAAAGTGCTGACGAAAGCAGTAGCGGCAATGAATCGCACAAGCCCCCGTGATGGTCAGCAGCACTCTTGATTGGTATTTGTGCAGCAGGCCTTTGATAGGGTTTTGGTCGTTTTCCGCTAGTGGGTCCGCCACGTAGCCTGTGACCTTGATTTGCTCTTGCTGATCGGGCAAGACTTGTTTGAGCAGCGGGTCCTCGCGGTCACCGACTTTCATTTTTGCAACAAAAGCACGTGGCACACGCAGCGCAAAGTGTTTCGGCACATAGACCTCTGTGCGTAGCGTCTCGAGCTTTAGGATGCTAAGCAATTCATCCACGGATGTAATGGCTTCGGATAATTGCGTTTGCCAGTTTTTTTGTGTGATTAAATGGTTTATCATGACAGCCTATTACCTGTGCCCAAAAGCCGCTATTATACGCCCTTAGTGTCTACCCTATCAAAGTATCCCGCCTAGCCTATTTTGCTAAGTGCGACAGACACAAGTGATGGTATAAGCTTTGGCGCAATAAGCCCTGCAATCACCAACACATAGCATAGTGATACCCCCTACCTACAAACCCTTAGGAGTCTCTTGTGGCAAGTTTTTCTACCAATGAATTTAAAGCAGGTCTAAAAGTCATGCTGGATGGCAATCCTTGTGCCATTCTCGAAAACGAATTTGTCAAACCGGGTAAAGGTCAAGCCTTTAACCGCGTCAAACTGCGTAACCTTCGTAGTGGCAAAGTACTTGAGCAAACGTTTAAATCAGGCGAAAGCTTGGAAGCCGCTGACGTACTAGACACTGAAATGAACTATCTATACAACGACGGTGAGTTTTGGCACTTTATGCATCCAGAAACCTTTGAGCAGCTACAAGCCGACAAAGCGGCCGTTGGTGATGCGCCAAAATGGCTAAAGGACAACAGTAATGAGCTTTGTGTCATTACTTTGTTTAATGGTGTACCCTTATCCGTCACGCCGCCAAACTTTGTCGAATTGCAAATCACAGAGACTGATCCTGGCGTACGCGGCGATACCTCAGGCGGCGGCGGCAAACCTGCCACGCTAGAGACTGGCGCGGTTGTACGTGTACCATTATTTGTCCAGCAGGGCGAAGTGGTCCGTGTGGATACCCGTACTGGCGACTACCAGACCCGTGTCAACTAGTCGACACTTACTATTTATTGATTATTACTGAGTACAAAAAAAGCTTAACCTTTATGATAAGGGTTAAGCTTTTTTATTGCCCCGCTATTCTTGATTGGATGACTGCTGAATCAGCCAATACTGCACCAGCGCATTGAGCTGCTCTTGTTTAAAGGGTTTGGTGCAATAATCCTGCATCCCAACCTTGAGATATTTTTCACGCTCGCCATCCATCGCGTTGGCCGTCAAAGCGATGATCGGCGGCAAAGACTGCGGATCATAGAGCTCGTGTAGCTTGATGGTGGCCTGTACCCCGTCCAAAATCGGCATATGATGATCCATCAAAATTAGATCATAGCTATCAGGCGATACGGCAAATATCTCAAGCGCTTGCTGTCCATCCGTGACGTGGGTGACGACATGCCCACTGTTGGTCAAGGTTTTTTTGGCAATAATGGCGTTTACCGCATCGTCTTCGACCAGCAAGATATGACCTGCCCGCTCATGACTTGGCTCATCTGTGATGAGCTCATTGGCGTTCTGCCAAGTTTCATATTTGGCAGCATCGATGGTTGGCAGCGGTAGCAGGACGCTAAACGTCGTGCCAACGCCCACTTCGCTATCGACATTGATTTCACCGCCCATCAAGTCTACCAACGACTTACAGACAGATAGCCCAAGCCCTGTACCGCCATAAAGCCGGTGCGTCGACTTATCCGCTTGATCATAGGCATCAAATATCGCCTCTAACGACTCAGGCTTGATGCCCACGCCCGTGTCTGTCACCTCGATACATACGGTCATATAGTCAGCAGACACCGCCGTATCATCGGCAGTATGGTCAGGGTGGTCGGTGTCGTCGGCACAGTGGCAGTTGGGCACGTGCTTGACCGCGATACTCACCCGCCCCCCTTCACGGGTAAACTTGATGGCATTATTGACCAGATTGGCGATGATTTGTTTGAGCCGTATCGGATCGCCTTGTACATAAGGCGATAGCGATTCAGTATAGTGATAATCTAATATCAGCCCGCGCTGACGTGCCTTTATCGCAAAGAGGCTCACCACCTCGTTGCATAACGTGGAGAGATTGAGCGGAATGGAGTCAATGGTCATTTTGCCAGACTCAACTTTTGATAGGTCCAAAATCCCATTGATAATCGCCATCAAATGCTCATTGGACACCTTGATATTGTCCACGTATTCTTGTTGCTCGTCACTAAGCTCCGTCTCGCTTAGCATCTCCACCATACCGATGATGCCATTCATCGGTGTCCGTATCTCGTGGCTCATATTGGCCAAAAAATCCGACTTCATCTCATTGGCATGCTTGGCATCGCGCTGCTTGTCCTGTAGCTGTAACGCATCTGCTGCGATCATGGCAAACTGCGCCAGTACCTTGGCTTGCGGCTCATCAAAGTCGTCGTGCGGCTTGGTATCCATCAGGCACAAAGAGCCCAAGCGAAAGCTTTTATGATCCTCGTGTAAGATAATGGGCGCCCCTGCATAAAACCGTAAATGCGGTGACTCGGTAATCAAAGGGTTTTGGCTAAAGCGGCTGTCCTTTGATAAGTCCGCCACCACAAAAACGTCATTGGAGAGCACCGTATAATTACAGATTGCCACTTCACGTGAGGTTCGGCATACCTCACCTAAGCCATGGGCAGACTTGAGATATTGCGTCTCCTCGTCCATAAAGGTGATGGTGACAATCGGCATGCCAAAAAAAGACTTGGCAAGCTCTACCAAACGCTTAAATGCAGGCTCATCATTGTCATTGAGCACTTGATACTTTCTTAGCTTGTTGATACGCGCAGCTTCATCGACTGCGACCGGATAGCTGAGCGTTGGCAAGTTGGTTGTAGACAAGATGGACTCCATTTAATAATCTCAGACGGTTGGCATTACGCTGTCTGCTTTATCAATAATTGTAACGCTTCGCTCACCATGACCATGGCCACCACTGAGGTGACGACGACGGCTGAGCCATAACCACCACAATGCAAGCCCCCTGTTTGACAGCTTTTATCTACCCGTGGCGGCTCTGTAGAGTAGACACATTTGATACCAAACTTATCTTTTAGCTCGCGATTGATGCCTTTTTCGTGCCGGAGCTTGTTGCGTAGCTTGGCCAGTAGCGGGTCTTGATAGCTCTCACGCAAGTCACTCACTCGAATTTGGCTTGGATCTATCTTACCACCAGCGCCCCCAGCACAGACCAGTTTTAATTTGTTAAAACGGCAGTGCAACGCGATGGCCAGTTTGGCATTCATATCGTCCACACAGTCGAGCACCACCATCGGCTTGCCCTGCTGGGCGGCTGTTTTGGCCGCATCGCGACTGGGCAATAACCCTGCGACATTCTCTACTGTCAAAAAATCATCGACCAAGTTTACGGTGATTTTTGGGTTGATCTCCTGCAGGCGTGTGGCCATCGCTGCAATTTTACTTTGACCAAAGGTGCTGTCTAGTGCCGGTAATTGACGGTTGACATTGGAGGCGACCAACACGTCCAAATCTATCAAGGTAATGGTGCCGACCGCGGTTCGAGCCAGCGCCTCTGCTGCCCAAGAGCCGACACCGCCCACCCCGATGACATAGACGTGAGCGGCGGCAAAGGTGTCTGCCGCTGCTGCGCCATAAAGCGTCTTGGTGCCCTGAAAGCGGCGCTCATACTGCCCATCTTCGGCTTGCATCGCCAAAGGCGCGTTGCTCACCGCTTCATTTATTTGCTCAAAACTTTTTGTATCACTTATCACAGGTTCAACGCTCTTTTAAATTGAAATGACTTGTCTACATGATGCTTGATTTTCTACTCCCATTATACGGGATAAGGCCAACGCGTTTGTAAAGCATCATTGCTGTTTTGCCATAATTGTTTGGCAAGCTCGTCGATGGGTATCTCGAGCAGCTCACTGAGACTCGCCAGCACCCATGGCAAATTGGCCGGTACGTTCCTATTGTGAGCGCATCCCGCAGTAGACGGCGCGCCCCACTCATCATCTGGAGACTGGCCTAATGCCGATGCGCTGTCGCCTGCCGTCTGACACATGATGGGTGTCATATCAGGGCAATCCGTCTCTAACACCAAGCAGCTGATGCCATGCGCGTTTACCGCCGCACTAATCGCACGGCGCAGTTTTTTGGCATTGGGATTGGTGACTTGCCCCGTCACTCCCAGCTTAAAACCGAGTTTGACAAAAGCCTTGGCTTCTTGCTCGCCGCCACTAAAGCTATGGGCGATACCACCGAGCTGCTGCGCGTCGTAATCGTGCGCTTTTAAAATAGCCAGTGCTTCTGCATGTGCCTTACGGATATGCAGCATCACAGGCAACTGATGCGCCACTGCCATGTCTAGCTGTGCGCAAAAAAACTGCCGCTGCTTGGCAAACACGGCAGGGACTTTCATGGCATCTGTAAACGTATCTAGTCCAATCTCACCAATAGCAATAGGACGCTTTTGCCCCAATATCTGAGCCATATCCGCCAAGTGCTGGTCAGTATGCTGCTCAATATAAAAAGGATGCAAACCTAACGCAATATGCGTGACAGGTATAGGCGGGCGGTCACGATTGTCCCAGTCTTTGTCTTGAATTGCATCAGTCGCCGTGAGTGCGTGCTTGGTCTCATACATACGCTCGAAATGACGCGCCAAATACCCCACCAGTACCAAATGACGTACCCCTCGCTCATAGGCTTGTTGCGCAAGGGTTGTGCGGTCATGATCAAATACAGGCGCATCAAAGTGTGTGTGCGTATCGATGAGCGGGTAGATAGTAGATATCCTCTCATGGTCATGGCTAAGGGTTGATGAGTCGCTAGCAGTCATAATGCTCACTCCACGGCACGTATTGGGTTTCTGGCAGCTATCTTTACCTTGGTTTTTTTGCATCGCCGCTTGATTAGGGCGTGTCATGAGTGGTCTGCGCAGCACTCATGGCAGCTCGTGGCAGACTGTCGGCTACTACGCCGAGGAGTCAGTAACAAAGCCGCCGCGGTTAACCCCAAGGCCAGCCATTTTTTTGTTGTCTGTTTATGGTCTTTATGCTTGTTGTCTTTATGCTTGGTCATTTTGATACTCTAACATGGTAGCTACTCTTGATATTTGCCTAGTTTTTTTGGCAATTGATACCAACAATCTCTCATTGCCCATTATTATACGGCGATATCAAGTGTGCTATGTGTATCTGTGTTATGAATGCGCAAGCTAATGTACGATGTCATGTGCGTGATTACATCATCAATCCGGCCCCATAAGCGCGTTCGCTTTATGCCGGATTGATGATATGAATTAAAAAATTGGTGAATTAAAAACCAGCCACTATCAGCCATCAGCGCTTTAACGGATAGGTGGTGATACCGCTACTTGGTCTGTCTACTTTTGTAAAGCCTTGCGGCGCCGCAGTTGGGGTCTGATCGCGCTTGGGTACGAGAGGATTAAGCGGCATCAGCTCATAGTCGGCGCTGACATTGCCATTCCAGCCTTCTGTACCGCTCAGGGGCAACTGTTTGATTGTGCCGTTTTTATCAATGACCAGCTGTAGCACGCGCATCTGATTGTATTTACGCTCAGTGACACTGGCGACCGCACCGCCATCACGTAAGATGGTGGGCTGCAAAAATATGATTAGGTTGCTTTTTTGAGTGCTGTCGTTGTCTGAGCGAAACAACCGACCAATCACAGGAACATTGCCTAGCCCTGGGACTTTTTGTTGGCGGGTGGTGGTGTTGTCACGCATCAGGCCACCTAAGGCGATGGTCTGCTGATCGTCTGCCAAAATCGTGGTATTAATCAGGCTTTTATTGGTAATCAGTCCGCTCGCGTTGCCAGTACTGCCAGGCACCACCGATGAAACCTCTTGTGAGACCTCAAGACGTACCGTGCCATTGTCACCGATATGCGGAATGACATTGAGATTGATACCGATGTCCTGACGATCAATGGTCTGAAAAGGGTTGGTCGAGGAGTTACCACTGGTCGTATAAGAACCTGTGACAAAAGGTACGTTTTGCCCGACCAAGATACTGGCTTTTTCGTTGTCCAACGTCAAGATAGAAGGCATCGACAGCAGATTGGCACTGGTCGTCGAGTCAAGCGCTTGTAAGATTGCGCCATAAAACTGAGTGTTGCCTTGGCTGTCTTTGCTGCTATCACCGATACCGACCAACGCGCCTGCTATCGAGCCAGCAGCGGCGCTGATACTCGACCCACCTGCTAAAGCGGCGGCAGCAAGCGAGGTGGCACTAGCGCCTACGTTATTGAAGTTGACCACGCCGTAGCCGCTATTGGCATTGCCCAGCGCCCACTGTACGCCAAGCTGGGTGGCATCATCGCCTGAGACTTCGACGATCGCTGCCTGAATCAACACTTGCGCGCGGCGACTGTCTAGCTGGTTGACGGCATCTTCGATCTCAAACATCAGCTCAGGGGCGGCGTTGACGATGACAGCGTTTTGGGTTTCATCAGCGATGATACTAAAGGGTCGACCATTTGCACTAGCGCTGCCAACACCAGCGCCTGCAGAAGACAACGCCGATGCAGCCGTACTATTCGTACTGGTATCGTTGGCAGCACTGCTCAGTCCTGCCCCGGCACTACTGGCGTCGTTTAGGGAGGCAGATTCCAAAGTAGAGGTCGCCCCTGCACTATTGATCGACTGATTGGCCAGCAGTCCGCGTAGCATCTCTGCAATATGACTGGCACTGGCATACTTTAGACGAAAGACCCGTAAGCCGCTAAGACGCCTGCTAGGCGTGGTATCTAGTTGATTGACCATCTCTTGTACTTTGGCAATCATCTCAGGGCTACCCTTGACCAATAGCCTATCGCTGGCACTATCAGCAATCACCTTCAGCTGATTACTACCGCCTTGTGCTTGCCCGCTGCCTGCACTAGAGACCAATGCGCTGATCAGCTCCATCATACGCTCAGAATCGACATGGCGTAACGGTATCACGCTTAAGCTATCATTGACATTGCTGTCCAAGTCGCGGATGAGCGCCGTCAGCTGATTGAGGCTATCGGCGCGATCAGACAACACCAGCGCATTGACACCAGGTACCGCAGCAGCATGGGCAGACTGCGGCATCAGGGGCCGAATGACGCCCAATACTTCTGCCGCCTGAGTATTGGTCAGATAAATCACGCGTGTGGCCAAGGACTCACCGACACTATCTCCGCGCAAATCGACGGCGACGCCAGATTGCTTGGCGACATTATCAGGCACCAGCTTGACCGTCGTACCAGAATCAATCGCGGCAATGCCATTGACCTGCATCACACTCAAAAACAGCTGGTAAATCTCATCACGTGATAAGGCTTTGTTTGAAATCACCGTTACATTGCCATTGATACGCGGGTCGAGGACGAAATTTTGATTGGTGATGGTCGCCACTTCATTGATAAACGCCTTGATATCAGCGTCTTGTAAGTTGACCTTCCAGCTCTCAGCACTCGCAAGCCCTGTACTGGCAGCCCATAGCGGTATCGCCAGACATAAAGGACGACACATACGCATCAGACGCTGCATAATACGCTGCAAAGGCGTGACTGAAAATTTGTGAGAACTGACCATATTGATAATTACCTGCAGTGATGTTGCTAAATATGCACTGGCTTTAGGTCAAAACCTACCTAGCCAGCATTTAAAGCCACTATGTGAGCGTGAAGACTCAAACACAACGATACAACTGAGCGAACGCTTAATCCATCTGGTGATGGGCTTACTATAAATGCGATAAATCCAAAGTCGCAACCTTGCCGCAACCTATTAAATGGCATCAAAACTGCTGACGAATGGTGATCACTTGCTCGCCGCGCTGCACTTGTATCTGCGCCTCGCCAGTTTGCTGGACTTGCTGCAATATGCCCGCGTCTTGGGCAGGATTGTTGCCCACACTTTGCCCATTGACCGTGATGACCTTGTCCCCTGGCTCAAGACCCAAACGATTACGCAGTTGCGCTGGCATCGCCGCCGTCACTTGATAACTCTCTCCTGACGCCATCACCCCCATTCTACTTAGATAGCTGGCGGGGTTTTCTTGCAGCTCGGTGACCGCCTCGGCGATGGCTGATTGCGGACTACTGTCACGATCATCGCTGCCTGTCATGGCCGCCTCATTGTCTATATCAGCTGGCGGCGGTGCGGTGGGCAACATCGTATGATCTGGCAAACGCTGGTTGCTCACCGCACCTGCTATGTTATCGCTTTGATCCAGCGGCATCGCCTCAACCATTCTAATCACAGTTTGCTTGTCAAAGGCATCAGCGATGACGACAGCATTCCAATCGACGGCCACCAATGCATAGTCGCTACCTGTCAGCGTATCACCGATACGATAGTTTTTTACCTCACCATTGACATCGAGTAATGCCGACGACTGGCTCTCTGGCATAGCGAGCAGCACCCCTTTTAACTCGACGTTTGGTGGCGGCTGCACAGGCGCTGCACTCGGCTCAGGGTCAGAGAAGATCGCAAACAAACCTGCGTTGTCATTGCCTGAAGCCGTGCTGCTTTGTAATGGCGCTAAGGGCAAGGCTGGTGCGAGCGGTGCCGCCAGCAAGAGCCAAAATAGCCGCGCCGCTGTCCAGCACAGCCATACCATGGCCAAAAACAGCAACCAACCCGAAAAGCGATTTAGGATATTGAGTACAGGCTTGAGGTTTGCGCTCATATTCAGCATTTACTGCGCCCCCAAACCAGCCAATAAAGGCTGACGCACACTGACGACTGGCGTATCTTGCGGCGCTTGTCCTTTATAGTCAGGCATATTTTCTAGCAGACGTTGCGTCAAACTGACATCTAGCATATTATCGCCATCGATATATAAGTCACCCAAGCGCTTGTCTTGTTGGTTTAGTAGATTGATATGCAAAAGGTTTTTGTTGTTTTTTTGCTCAGCGCTCAGCTCAGCACGCAGCGCAGGCATAGTGATATAAAATACCTTACCGCCACTTGGGTAGCCAACCTCACCGCCCACCCACATAAGCTGACCATCTGCTTGGCTAAAGCCTGCTGCCTTGGCACTGGTCGCACCGCTATCTGTCTGACGTTTGAGCGAGACATTATTGACCTGAATTGGTGTATTGGGCAGTTGCCAATCGATGATACTGGCAAGGGTGGACGGAGCAATTTTGCCACTCATATTATCTACCTGCCACGAGTGCCAGCCTATTTTCACTTGTCCATGCAGGCGGGTTTGTTCTGATTGGATCTCAACCTTGGCGCCGAGCTTACCGAGCAGCAACTGCCATGGCTGCCATGACCAGTCGGCTGTCCCCGTAAGCGAGCTTGCTGCCACAGGCATCTGCCAAATAGCAGACCCTTGCCAGAGATTGCCCGATACGTGCTGCACATAAGGCGTATCGGGCGCATACTTGTTGAGCACCCATGCGGCAGGCATTTGCAGTACCGCAAATAGCGCAAAGAGCACCAGCCCAACGAGCCACCACAGCTTACGGGGACGCTTATGAGACGACGCAGATACTTGGGGCACAGTGTGATAACTCTTATATAAGACAAAAACGTCATTATCATAACAAACAATGGCATACAGATGACAGAAAAAAAGCCAGTATCTTTTTACCAAAAGACTGGCAAAAAAGATACTGGCTTTTATCTGATGCTTGGCTCAGCAACCAGACGCTGGCTGTGCTCATTAAATAGCAAAGTCTTCAAGTTTGCGACCTGCGGCCAACGCCTCTACCAACCAGGTAGGCTTGCGGCCACGGCCCGTCCACGTCTCTTCGCTGTTAGCCGTATTGCGGTATTTAATACTGCGTTTTTTCTCCAGCGTCTCACCAGCTTTTAAAATCTCTTCGATGGTGGTATTGCTGTCTTCTGCAATTTTTTCGAACTGCATATAAGCGTCATATAAACGTTGATGCTGTTTTTTAGCGATAAGTTGCTGAGCATTTTCGGTAATGGCACGTAGCTCATCAACGCCTAAACTATCCAAATCAATAGCACTATTTTTAGTCATAATAAATCCAACTCTATAATAAAATAACAATCTTAATGACCCAATGAACCATTAAGGACGTGACTGACTCAGTATCTGAGTTATCACTTAATCATATGATAACGGCGTTAAGATTATAAACCCATTCAATTATATCTGATTTAAAATAGCTCAATATCGCCATACTCAAACCAAAAAAGGTTTTGGGTCATAAAACTTATCCGCAAAAGTAATATAAACAAAAATATCGCTTATCACAACAGTAGTTTTTTATACGTTTTTGTATAGACTCAGCAGACAGTAAACTTAAGTAAATTTTTAATCTGCTATTACTCCCAATTATTTCTTAATCTTATAAACAATCGCATTTAATAATGAACAAACTTTTTTTATTAAAATAAAAAACTTCAATAATAAAAACGGATATAAAAAAAGAGCCTATTCACATAGGCTCTATCTAACTTAATCAATATTACTTAATTATGTATTCCTCAGAACGGAATATCATCATCGACTGGACCATCAGGCATCGCTGTTGGCTTAGGCTGAGAGGCATTTTGCGCTGGCTGATTGAATGGGTTTTGCTGAGGATTGCTTTGGTTGTTATAAGCATTTTGATTGTTATAACCCCCTTGATTACCGCCCTGCGCCATGCCTTGAGCTGCCACGCCGCCCGCTTGGTTGTAGCCGCCTTGCTGACCAAAGCTGTTTTGGCCGCCTTGATTACCATAGCTCCCGCCTTGGCTTTGACCGCCACCGCTTGCGCCATCGAGCATCTGCATTTGCTCAGCGCGAATCTCGGTGATATAGCGATCTTGACCATTTTGGTCTTGGTATTTACGCGTGCGCAAACTGCCCTCGATATAGACCTTACTGCCCTTACGAAGATACTGCGCTGCAATCTCGCCTAGACGATTAAAGAGTGAGATACGATGCCATTCGGTCGCTTCTCTTTTTTCGCCGCTTTGCTTGTCTGTCCACTGCTCTGATGTCGCAACCGAGATATTGGTCACGCTACCACCGTTGTTAAACTGACGTGCCTCAGGGTCTGCTCCAAGGTTACCGATGATGATAACTTTATTAACTCCGCGCATGATACCGTCCTTTTATTTATGAATAATTTAGTGAATCGTATCTATGATGATTCAATGAAGCCAATATGCCTCATCACCGTTAATGCTATCGACAATACGATTTTACAGTAATTTGATTTTACTTTAACCAATTTTTATTTAAATATCTAGTGGGCTTTGTGCCAGATGCGACAGTGCTTGTCGCGAATCATCGGTAAGCTGGGTTTTGTCCAGCTTAAGATAGGCCACCTGCTCTTTTGCCATGACCACCAGCTCATCTACGCCATCTACCGCCAGCATTTGCCGCGACCAGTCTTGGATATTGATGTTTTTAGGAATGGTAATGGTGGTACTTGATAGATACGGCGGCTGGGCGATCGGAAATATCAGTAATAGCGCCGCGCCCATAATCAGCGCCAGTAATCCCCATGCCAGCAAATTTGGCTGCGTCAAGAGTAAGCCGCCCAGCGCCCCGCCGACAAATGCACCAAAAAACTGACTGGATGAGTTTAGTCCCATCGCTGTGGCTTTATTGGCGACTGGTGCACGCTTGGATATCCAAGACGGTATCGTCGCCTCAAGCAAGTTAAAGCCCATAAAGTATAAGAGTAAACCCAAAATAATCCCAACGCCCACATGGCTACCCAGCGCCAGTAATGCCAGTGCCGCGGTCATCAGGCCGATCGCACCCAAAAACACCTGACGCATTTTGCGCTTTTTTTCTGCGACAATAATAAAGGGTATCGCTACCGCAAAGCCAATAAACAACAGTGGCAAATATACCAAGCCCTGCTGACGAACCGACAAACCCAGCACCTCAAAGAGCTGATGCGGCAAAAGGACAAATATCGCCGTCATGGTCAAATGTAAGGCAAAGATACTGATATGCAGACGGTTTAAATCGCCAATTTTTAGCACGCTGGCCAACTGCTGACCGATAGATTTGTTGTCCAAGTTATGTTTGAGCACTCGTAGCGGCGTCGGCACCACAAACAGTAGCATCATTGCCAATACCGCAAAACCCGATGTCAGCCAAAACAAGCCTGACATACCAAGCGACCCCACCAACAAAGGGCCAAAGGCAAAGGCCAACATAATAGAGGTGGCAATGGTCAAGCCCATCGTCGCCATCGCTTTGGTACGCATCTCCTCGCGCGTGACATCAGCGAGTAGCGCCATCAATACCGCCGACACCGCACCGCTTCCTGCCAGCGCCCGACCGATGATTACTTCATAAATATCGGTGGCGTTGGCTGCAATCATACCGCCCAGAGCAAACAATATCAGACCCAAAAAGATAATCGGCTTACGCGGAAACTTGTCAGCAGCAAGGCTCATCGGTATTTGAAAAATCGCCTGACCCAGCCCATAAACCCCGACCGCCAAACCAATCAAAAACGGCGTAGCATGCGCATAATTGTCGCCATACACCGAAAACACAGGCACAATCATAAACAGGCCAATCATACGCAGGGCAAAGATGCCGCCGACCCCGAGGATTGCCCGTTTTTCTACGCTATTCATACTTGCCTCACAGGTTTATCATTGCTGATATAGTCGATTCACTCTAAAAAATGACGACCAGTAGGTCTATACTTAACTTATTTTAAAATAGATTATCCATACATCAATATCACAGTTGATCTATCAGGGCACTCGCCTACAAATCAAGCCCTCTAAATTAAGGCCCCTAGTATAAGACATTCGCCGTTTGGTTGCCGAGACTTTTGTTTTTTGTTACCAAGTGCGTCTCTAGCGGTTTTTTGCCTTGAATAATGCACGCATCATGACAATAAAGTACAACGTTATCAATAAGGTTGCGGATTTGCTTGAGCCATTAAGTGCTAACTAAGACAAGCTTATCTGGTCAAAACCATAACAAAGGATACCTGTTACGTAACACAGATTTGATTTAGATTGGCTGAGTCTAACAAAACTTGTGAGATAAAAACGGCCTAGATGGTTTAGCTGCCTTAAACGGTTTGGTTAAAGATTACCCAGCTTATAAAAAACGCGCGCGAAAAAGCACGCACTAAAAAATGGGGTAAAAACCGCAGCGAGGCCTGACAAAGACACTATAAAAACCGAAGCAATAAAGAAAGCGTATCGTCTATAAAAGCATCGCTTATAAATAGTTATCGTAAAAACATAGCTTACAAAAACGCTGTTTATAAAAACCAGCTATCTTTTGCGTCACTATTTTGACCCTCATACACTTTAAAAATAACATAGCGCGACTGGGATGCTGTTTTACATGGCTGGTTTAAATGTAGGTTGCGCTCACTACTTCTTATACATCAGTATCTTTATCCATCACTTTAGCAAATAGGAAACCTATCACCGATGGCAAATGACCACATTGCAATACGCGGCGCCCGCACGCACAACCTAAAAAACATCGATCTGGACATCCCGCGCGATAAGTTCGTGGTAATCACAGGTTTATCAGGCTCTGGTAAATCGTCCTTGGCGTTTGACACCTTGTATGCCGAAGGGCAACGCCGCTATGTCGAGAGCCTGTCCGCCTATGCGCGTCAGTTCCTCTCACAAATGGAGAAGCCCGAAGTCGATAGCATCGAGGGACTCTCCCCTGCTATTGCCATTGAGCAAAAATCCACCAACCACAACCCGCGCTCGACGGTCGGTACCATCACCGAGATCTATGACTATCTGCGCCTGCTCTATGCCCGTATCGGCACGCCTTATTGCCCCGAGCATGGCGAACCCATGGTTGCGCAGTCTGTCACCGAGATGGTCGATCAGATCATGGCGCTGCCGACAGACACCAAGCTTATGATCCTGGCTCCTGTAATTCGTGAGCGTAAAGGCGAGCATACGGTCTTACTTGAGCAGCTGATCGGACAAGGCTTCGTCCGTGTGCGTGTCGATGGCGATGTCTATGATACCGATGAGCTACCCACGCTCGATAAAAAGAAAAAACATACCATCGAAGTCGTCGTCGATCGTTTTAAAGTCCGCGACGATTTGGGCAACCGCGTCGCCGAAAGTCTCGAGACTGCCCTGCGCTTAGGCCAAGGTCTGGTCACGCTACACTTTATGGATGGCAATCCTACTGAGGGCGGGGACGCCAATCAAGTCATGTCGTCGAAGCACTCCTGCCCTGTCTGTGATCGAGCAGTGCCTGAGCTTGAGCCGCGGATGTTTAGTTTTAACAACCCGTACGGCGCTTGCCCAAGCTGTGACGGTCTGGGTAAACGTCAGTATTTTGCTGCTGAGAAGCTGATTACCCATCATGAAAAATCGCTCAACCAAGGCGCAATCAATGGTTGGGACAAGCGTCATGCCTATTATTTTGGCCTGCTCTCTACCGTTTGCAAGCACTTTGACATCGATATGGATGCGCCGTGGCAAGCACTGCCAAAAGCGCAACAAGACATCATCATGCACGGCTCTGGTAAAGAAAAACTGAGTTTTAACTTCACCGATGAGCGCGGGCGCAAGACCAATAAGACGGTACCATTTGAAGGCGTATTGCCCTATCTTGAGCGGCGTTATGCCAAGACCCAAAGTAACCTTGTGCGTGATGAGCTGGCAAAATATCTGGCTGATACTACCTGCAACGTCTGCGATGGTGCACGTCTCAATGAAATCTCGCGCAACGTGCGTGTCGATGAGCAGACCATCGCCGATATCGTCAAGCTCTCCATCGGTGATGCCGCTGACTATTATAAAACCTTAAAGATTGGCGGCCATAAAGGTGAAGTGGCAGAAAAAATCTTTAAAGAGATTAATGAGCGCCTGAACTTCCTCGTCAGTGTCGGGCTAGATTATTTGACCCTTGCTCGCTCTGCTGAGACGCTATCGGGCGGGGAGGCACAGCGTATCCGTCTTGCCAGCCAAATCGGTGCTGGTCTGATGGGCGTTATGTATGTGCTCGATGAGCCGTCAATCGGTCTGCATCAGCGTGACAATGATCGCTTGCTAAAGACTCTAACGCGGCTGCGTGACTTGGGTAATACGGTACTGGTCGTTGAGCATGACGAAGACGCCATACGTCAAGCCGATCACGTCATCGATATCGGTGTCGGCGCAGGCGTGCATGGCGGTCACATCATCGCCCAAGGTACGATCGATGAGATCATGGCGACCCCAGACTCGCTGACCGGACAATATATGTCTGGTGAGAAAAAAATCGAGATTCCCAAAGTACGGCATAAAGCCAAGACCATGGAAGTTGAGACCAAAGGTAAAGCCAAACCAAAGCAGGTGCCAATGACGATTGAGCTAAAAGGCGCGTCAGGTAACAACTTAAAAGACGTCGATCTGAGCTTGCCAGTCGGTGTGATGACCTGTGTCACTGGCGTATCCGGCTCGGGCAAATCAACCTTGATCAACCGCACCTTGATGCCGATTGCAGCGACTCAGTTAAATAACGCTTCTACCCTTATCGCGGATAAGCATGACAGCATCAGCGGGCTTGAACATTTGGACAAAATGGTCGATATCGACCAAAGCCCGATCGGCCGTACCCCGCGCTCAAATCCTGCCACCTATACTGGCGTGTTTACCCCTGTGCGTGAAATGTTTGCTCAAACGCCTGAGGCGCGCGCCCGTGGTTATAAGCCCGGCCGCTTTAGTTTCAACGTCAAAGGCGGCCGCTGTGAGATGTGTCAGGGCGATGGCCTGATCAAAGTTGAGATGCACTTCTTGCCAGATATGTATGTACCCTGTGACAGCTGTGATGGCAAACGCTATAATCGCGAGACGCTAGAGATCTACTATAAAGGCAAAAGCATCGCTGAAGTGCTCGATATGACCGTTGAAGATGCCACTGAGTTCTTCTCAGCGATCCCAGCGATCTATCGCCGTCTACAAGCGCTCATGGATGTCGGTCTTGGCTATATTCGCTTGGGTCAATCCGCGCCGACCCTGTCTGGCGGTGAAGCTCAGCGGGTCAAACTGGCGCGTGAGCTGGCCAAGCGTGATACAGGGCAAACGCTGTATATCTTGGATGAGCCGACCACTGGCCTGCATTTCCATGATATCGATAAGCTGCTTAATATCCTGCATGCGCTGCGTGATAAAGGCAATACCATCGTGGTCATCGAGCATAACTTAGATGTGATCAAAACCGCGGATTGGGTGATTGATCTTGGCCCTGAAGGCGGTAAAGGCGGCGGTATGATCATCGCTGAAGGTACGCCTGAGGAAGTGGCGGAAGTCAAAGGCTCGTATACTGGTGAGTTTTTAAAGCCGATGCTTAAGCAGGCGATGTCTGAGGCAGGTTAGTTTAGTTAATTGTTTGGTTTTAATTTAAAGGCTGCTCTTTTGAGCTGACCCCATAAGTTGGATACAACTAACTAATGGGGGCAGCTCAGTTTGACTTACCTTTTTTGATGTTATGTACTGATTTATTTATGTTTAATCGTCCGAGTCACTACCCCAGTCGTGGTGCCACTCATGGTATTGGTCGGCGCTTTTACAGCGGCTTGATAAACTGGCATCACGTCAGGTAGCAGTGCTTGGATTTTGGCGATACGCTGCCCTGAGTTTGGATGCGTAGACATCAACGTGACTAAGGTGTTGCTGCGACCATTTGCCGCTTCCATTTTTTTCCATACTGCAATGGCAGCTTCTGGATTGTAGCCTGCTTGCGCCATCAAACGTAAGCCACCTGCATCGGCTTGTGACTCTTGACTACGAGAAAACGGCTTATCAATGCCAAAGTCACTAATCAAACCCAGCGCCTCATTACTCAGCCCTGTTTCCGCCTGTATCGCGGCACCTCCTAACTGAAGTGCTAGGCTTGTCAGAATTTTTTGCCCAGCATCCTTTTTGCTGTGCTCAGCTAATGCATGGGTCATTTCGTGTCCCATGATTGCCGCGATCTCTGCATCTGTCAACTGTAGTTTTTCTACAATACCGGTATAAAACGCCATTTTACCACCAGGCATTGCCCAAGCGTTTAATTCAGGCGAGCGTATCACAGTGACCTGCCAATCAAAGGGCACCCCTGTTGTGTTAGCGCGCACAGCATAGGGCTTCATACGATGAAAAACCCGATTTACCCGCGCGGCGGTGGCAGAGGTATTGTCTACCGCGCCTTGACTATGAGCGCTAGAAACCACTTGCGAGTAGCTTTTTGCCGCATCGATATTCATGGTAGCAGTATCATATCCTGCGATATCAGCGACCGTGGTGCAGCCTGCTAAAGTAGTAACCGTAGTCAGCAATAGTGCATTTTTTATTTTTTGAAACGTTGTCATCAGACGTCCTATTTGAGAGCCATAACCATTAAAATGTAACCGATATGTAACTAATGTGTCTAAATTGCACGAAGAGATTATCACGGTAAAAAACAAAAGTCTATCAATTTAACAGTCTATTGTTTGGCTATATCAAGATTGCACGCTTATCCTAACCGCTCAGTTAGGTTTTTTTGTCATTGCGGCAAAATGGATAACGGACTTACTCTAAACAAACTCCCGCTCTATACTCATCACCCGCGCATCTACCGTGCGCTCTATCTTCTCCTCAATTTGACGGCATTGCGACTCGACCTCACGTTTGGACAGCCCGACGATGACAAACGTCCACTCGCTGGCGTCATGGCGCTCGCGCGCGCCGCTCTCACAGACGGCGACGCTTGGCGTATTGCCAAAGCGCGCATGCAAGCCGCCCATACGTTGACGTTTTTCTTTAAGTGAGCGACAGCCAGCTAGCGCAAAAGTCAGGGTTAAGATAGCAATATGCATTTTATTCTCCTTGCGACAATGGTTTACGCCTTATAATAGTAGCAAATCAATAGCGCAAGTTATGCTATCGTTACCTTGCTATATCGATACGTCATCACTACTTCTCATCCCTTATAACCCTCATAAGAGCGACAGTAGCCAACATGCCCAGCTTACCCATGACTTCTATCAGCTACGTACAGCAGCAGCGCATCACTCGGCTATGCGTGCGCTGCGGATTACTTCTTATGCAGTATGGCGCAGAGTCTGCGGTGGTGGTGGATTTATCCAAACGCTTGGGGCTGGCCTTAGGCATGAATAGCGTCGAATGCTCGCTGAACTTTAACGCCATTACCTTGACCACCATCTGTGATGAGCGCTGTATCACCACCACCCGAGACACCATCAACCAAAGCATCAATGTCAATTTACTCGTACAAATCCAGCAAATCATCAATAAAACCGAAGCCGATACCAATAGCGGCAAGCTAGGTAACAATACGCTAAAGTCTGAGCTGACGGACCGCACCATCCTTGCCTTTGATGAGCTAGATAAGGCGGTGTATCCAACGTGGTTGGTGGGCATATTTGTAGGGGCGTCTTGCGCTGCATTTGCCTATCTAAACGGCGGCAGCTGGGCGATTACTGGGGTGACCTTTATCGCCGGTATGGTGGCGATGTTTACTCGTATTTATTTGTCCAAGCATCATTTCAACCCTTTTATCACCGTCATTGCCACCGCTTTTATCGCCTCCTTGATCGGGGCGACGACTTATTATTTTGATATTGGCAATAATGCCGATATTGCGGTGGCCTCTAGCGTGCTACTACTGGTGCCCAGCTTTCCTTTGATCAACTCCTTATCCGATATCTTAAAGGGCTATGTCAATATCGGCGTTGGGCGGGCGGTGTTTACTTATATGCTGACCTTGTCCGCGTGCGTGGGCATCGTCATGGCGCTGGTGTTACTGCAAATACAGCATTGGGGGTTTTGATATGTGGCTCATTGAGACTGTCGCGCTATCATGCATCATCACTCTTGGTTGGACGCTGATGTTTACCGTGCCCAAACGCTATATTTTGCCGTGTTTGCTGATGACGGCGTTTGGCTTCGGACTAAAAACAGCCCTTGTCTATCAGCATGTCCATCTGGCGGTGGCCAGCTTTTTTGGGGCGATGCTTGCCAGCTTTTTGGGAGTATATTTTTCTAAAAAATATACGCTGCCGCCCAAAGCACTGATCTCACCAAGCGTCATCTGTATGATGCCCGGTATCGCTGCTTATAAGGCAATGGTCAGTATGGTACAGATAGGCTATTTTGGTTTTTCGGACGAGTTATTTAGCCAAATGATGGTGTATTTGTTCGAGGCCTTGTTTGTGACCTCAGGGTTGGTGCTGGGTCTGTCGATTCCTGGGCTGTTATTTTATAGACGTCGCGCCATTGTTTAGGTATCGTTTATAGTATGTTGGGTCTTTGCCCATTCTCTTAATAGCGGCTGTTTATGTTGTACCATACCTACAGTGGTCGGTTGCACCCTGCCGCGACAATACTCAAGACAGCACTTATCAATCATACATATAAGGATAAAACATGAGCAAACATTATGATTATATCGCCATTGGCGGCGGTAGCGGCGGTATTGCCTCGATCAACCGCGCCGCCAGCTACGGCAAAAAATGCGCCATTATCGAAGCGGCGCAATTGGGCGGTACGTGCGTCAACTGGGGCTGCGTACCCAAAAAGGTGATGTGGTATGGCGCGCAAGTGGCCGAAGCGATTGAGAAGTATGCGCCAGATTATGGCTTTGATGTGGAATTAAAAAACTTTGACTTTCAAAAACTGGTACAAAGCCGCCAGCAATATATCCAAAATATCCACCGCTCTTATGACAATAATCTGGCCAAAAACGGCGTGGAAGTAATCAAAGGCTTTGCAAAATTTGTCGATACCAATACGGTCGAAGTCAATGGCGAGCAAATCACTGCCGATCATATCCTGATCGCGACGGGCGGACAGCCCATTAAGCCTAATATCAAAGGCGCAGAGCACGGCATCGATTCTGATGGTTTTTTTAAATTGACTCATTTGCCAAAAAGGGTCGCTATCGCAGGCGCAGGCTATATCGCTGTCGAAATCGCAGGCGTACTCAACAGCCTCGGCGCTGAGGTACATCTCTATGTCCGCCAGCATTCGCCGCTGCGCTCGTTTGATCACACTATCGTCGAGGCGCTGCTGATAGAGATGGAGCAAGACGGTATTCATCTGCATACCAACACCACACTCACCGAAGTCAATAAAAACGAAGATGGCTGTTTAGAGCTGTTCACCAAAGATGGTACGCTTGATACGGTCGATTGCTTGATTTGGGCAATTGGGCGCGCGCCTTCAACCGACAACATCAACCTGCAAGTAACGGGCGTAGAAACCACCGAGTTTGGCAAAATCAAAGTCGATAAATTCCAAAATACCAATATCGATGGTATTTACGCAGTCGGTGATATTATCGAAAATAGTATTGATCTGACACCAGTTGCCATCGCCGCTGGTAGGCGTCTGTCTGAGCGCTTATTTAACGACAAGACCGATGAGCATTTAACATACGAGCTGGTACCGACGGTGATTTTTACTCACCCTGCGATTGGGACGGTTGGCTTATCTGAGATCGATGCGGTGGCGCAGTATGGCAAAGACACCATCAAATGCTACACCTCGACCTTTACCTCGATGTATAGCGCGGTGACGCAGCATCGCCAAAAGTGCGTGATGAAGCTGGTGTGCTTAGGTGAGGAGGAAAAAATCATCGGCCTACATGGCATCGGTTACGGGGTCGATGAAATGCTGCAAGGCTTTGCAGTGGCAATCAAGATGGGTGCGACTAAGGCTGACTTTGACAATACCGTCGCCATCCATCCGACAGGTGCAGAAGAGTTTGTGACGATGCGTTAGACAGACTGAATGAGAAGAAAGGCTATTTTTAACGAAATGGCCTTTTTTATTGTCTATTTTTGCTTTAGTGTAAAACCAGATACAGACAGCACAATCCTGATGCTGCTATGATGCGTTTAATAATGACCGTTGCGAGATGACTGTGTGGCAGGTGTACCTTTTTATATTACCCGTGGGCTTAGGCATCATGACCTTGGCAGGAAGTTTGCTATTTTTATTCGCTTTTCTCATGTCTGATGATAATGCCACGCGCGTGCCTGCTTTTACTTGGTTTAAGCGTTTGATTATCGTGGCATTTATCTTGTTGAGTGTCGGCCTGTTTATGACCTTTGGGCATTTTTGGGGTTAGGGTTTACGCACTCACCACTTTTTCTAATTCTAATAATTCTAAATCTTGACGTTTTGGTTCGCCATTATTACCGTCATCTGGAAATGGCATTTTATTGCCATTTAGCTGATAGCCGCGGCGCTGATAGTAGGCTAATAGCTCGGGGCGATGGCTCAAGATAGACATCGTGAGACGACTTGGCTGGCCGTTATCTGCTAGATGCCGCGTAGCAAACGTCTCTGCCGCTTGTAATATCTCATTGCCAACGCCGCACCCTTGCAGCTCTGGATGCACGGCAAACATACCGATATAAGCACAAGTGGCTGCATTGTCATCTGTTTTTATGTCCACTGCGATGCAGCCTAGCAGCTCGCCTGTTTCTGCATCATCACGTGCGCCTGTCGTGGTTTTTGGATAAACAAACAGGTAGTGTGTTGGATGATCGATGACGCCTGCCAGCTCGTCTGCCGTGGTACGAATACCGCCCACCAGATCCGCTTCATTCGTCCAGCCTGCGGTCTCTCGGTAGCAGCGGTTGAGTAGCTGCTCGAGCGCTGCGATATCGGCGCGGCGGGCTTGCCGCAAAAACACAGGGCGATTTTTGGTAGTATTGCTATCCATATGAGGGTATGTCCTTTTACTGCTTCTATATATAGCGTGTGATATGAAAAGCTGACCTATCTGTAGGCCAGCTTTTTATAGTAAACCTTATCCGCCTGTAAATGCTAGCGCGACAGTAGTTGTGCTTGCGCAATCATGTCAAATCCGGCACTGAGCTGCGCGCGTGTTGGCGCATGACCACGGCGTAATAGCTCAGAAAACGCGATCAGCTCTTTGTCTCGTCCAAGCGAGCTTGCAGCACTGGCACGGGTGTCTTCCGCCTCATCATCGAAGTAGTATTCGATATAATCTAGGCTATCTGGCGAGCCAAATAATATGCCTTTATCAGGGGTTGCGGCATGTCCGCTGTAGCGTAGGCTTTTGCCATATTGTCCAGTCCAAAAAAACGGAATACGTTCCTCTAGCGAGTGGTCATTGTCTTCATTTAAGATGGCAGCAGCCGTTACCATGCCATGCTGTAAGGCCACGCGCCAATGCTCGATACGCATACGCCCCATCTGATTGGTGGCTTTGGCAATATCACCCAGTGCATAGACGCCGTCGCGTAGCTGTAGATGCTCATCGACTTGCACGCCATCGGGGTCATTTACTTCATTTAATAGCTCGGTACGTGGTGCCACGCCCGTACCCAAAACCACCACGTCCGCTGCCAGCGTACTGCCGTCTGACAGTGTGACACCGCTGACGTGACTGCCGTCTCCATCGATGCTCTCAACACCTGCACCAAACACAAAGCGTACCCCATTTTCTTCATGCAGTTTGATAAGCGCATTACTCACCGCCTCAGAGACGATATTGCTCATGACGCGGCGACTGCGCCCGACGATGGTGACGGAGGCGGCATTGCCAGCCTGCATCAGCGCTGACGCCGCCTCCATGCCGATAAATCCTGTACCGACGATGACGACGTTTTTGTTATTGGTAGCACCTTTGATCGCCTTAGCATCATCCATACTACGTAGCGTATAGACGCCCGCTAGCTCAGCACCTTGAAATGGCGGTATCTTCGGCTCGGCGCCTGTTGCCACGACCAAAAAATCCGCAGCCTGTTGCTCGTGGTTACCATCGTCGCCTTCAATGACAATCGTACGCTCATTGGGCAGTACTGCGCTGACGGTTTGATTTAAGCGCAGCTCAATGTTGTTATTACTGGCCCACTCGCGGCCGCCTAGCATCAGATACTTCTCATCCATCTTGCCTGCCAAAAACATTTTGGACAATAAAGGGCGGTTGTAAGGAGCGTAACTGTCCTTACTAATTAAAGTAATTTTGCCGCCATAACCCGTATGACGTAGCTGATTGGCGGTCATAAATCCTGCACCGCCGCCGCCTACGATGATGGTATGCGTGTCGGTCAGCTTGTCATTTGCGGTACGATTGTCTATCTTGGCCGCGGTATCCACCACCAACCGTTCGCCCTCATCGACCAGCTCATATTGAGTCAGGCCGCGCATCGCGACAGGCTCTAATAGCGTACCGTCGCGGCTGTCAAAACTACCATGATGCCATGGACAGATCACTCTATCGCCGCAGCGCAACCCCTCACCTAAATCGGCACCGGCATGCGGACATTTGCCATCAAATGCGCTAAACTCATCACGGTCTCGCGTGACTAAAATGATGCTATCGTCTTCTTGTTTATAAGACTTCATGCCACCATCTGGGATGTCGGACTTATCTATAGTCACTAAATTTTTGGCGGCGATTTTGTCAGCAGCTTGATTATTGTTTGTTTGGCTCATAGGTCATCCTTAACAGTTATTGTTGATAGGCTGGCATCCGTATTAGCTTAGGCGGGCTTGGGCAGGATTGTATTGGCTCAAACCAAAAGACCACTTATAGACATTTAGACACTACATTCAAAAATACGTATTATCTGATAGTAGCAAGACCTCTTGGCTGACGCTGTTTATTTGTATGCGTGCCACGTTGCAAAACGTAACTTTTTTTCTGTTATTCTCATTACTTATATTCTCATTACTTACCTTTATCTCGCGTACGTCCCTCTTACCCTTATCAAAACAAAAGACACCTTTATGACTTCCCAAGATCAAGATAATCAGAACGATACAACGACACATCAGCCACCTACTCATGAGCGGGCTATGAGCGACACGCTGACAAGCACTGATATAAAAGCGGCGACAGACACCGAGCGGCTGCCGCAGCCTATACCGCAACCTTTAAGGCAGGCAACTTATAAAACCCAAAACAACGACTTTATTGTCAATGAAATATTGCCGCTTGACTTCACAGGCGAGGGTGAGCACTTGTGGCTGCATATCAAAAAATCAGGGATAAATACGGCCTATCTGGCCAAGCTGCTATCAGAATGGGCAGAGATTCCGTTGCGTGATGTTGGTTATTCGGGGCTAAAAGACCGTCATGCGCTGACGACGCAGTGGTTTAGCTTAAGAATCCCCAAAAAGCAACTGCCCAACTCGGAGTTTGCCCCAGTAGACATCAGCGACAACGAGTCCGTCACCATCATCGCCCAGCATTGGCACCACAAAAAGCTCAATCGCGGTACTCACCGTGCCAATCAATTTACCATTATCCTACGAGAAATCGAGTTTGCCAGTAATATCGCAGCTACTGACGCCAAGCAGGCAACCGAGCAACATCTGGCTACTATCAGCAAAACAGGCGTGCCCAATTACTTTGGCCCCCAGCGTTTTGGTTATGAAGGCAGCAACGTCGCAGAAGCCCTACGGCTATTTGCTCGTCCCATACCGGCGAGCAAACCAAAAACCAAAAAGAGTAAACGCAAACGCGCGCCACGTGAGCAAAACGCCATGGAGCTGTCTGCGGCTCGTAGTCTGATATTTAATGAGATATTGGCAGCCAGAGTCCGCGTAGGCAACTGGGATAACGGGCTGGCAGGTGAGGTATTTAACTTAAACGGCTCAGGCTCGATATTTGGCAGCGAGGCAATAGACGATGCCTTACGCGCACGGATGATGAGTGGTGATATTCATCCGACTGGCGTGCTGTGGGGCGTGAGTAACGATAAGGTCAGCGGCATGGCAGCGCAGCTTGAGAGCGATATTGTGAGAAATGACACCTTATTGACACAGCTGGCCATGGGCTTAGAGCAGCGCGATGTCAAAGCCCAGCGCCGAGCTCTACGCTTGCCAATTGAAGCGCTAAGCTGGGAGTGGTTAGATGCGTCCGAGAGCAATGAGCAAGCGCTGATACTGAGCTTTACCTTGACGACTGGCAGCTTTGCCACCAGTGTATTGGCCAGCATCGTCCAGCATTTACAGTTGGGCCCAGCTTAAATACCACACAGCATCACATGGCGGCTATTTTCGCTGACGAACATGTGATTGGCACTGACCACTTGGTCGCGGCCACGGTCTTTTGCTTCATAGAGCGCCTTGTCCGCTGTACAGATTAAACGCTGGCAAATATCAGGTGGCAAAAGGGTCTGGTACTCTGGCGGTAAGGCGGATCTGTGGTGGCGGGGTTTGCCTGCGGGCGCTGGTTGCAGCGCCGCCTCTAACTGTAGCTGCTCTGTACGGGCTTGTTTCATACACACGCTTTGTTCGTGAGTGAACGTGTATAGCCCCAAGCTTGCAGTGACGCTAAACGCCTCATTATCATCGACCTTGATGATGTGCTTGCTGATGTCTTTGCGGAGCTGTTCGGCGATGAGCATCGCCCCATCATGACTCGTGGCTGGCAGGACAATCAAAAACTCTTCGCCGCCATAGCGGCTCACGATGGCCGCATCGGTCAATGCCTGCGTCAGCGTCTGCGCCACTTCAAACAACACCTGATCGCCGACCTCATGGCCATAGGTGTCATTGATGTCTTTAAACCAATCCAAATCTAGCAAGATAACGCTAAAGTCCTGCCCATCTTGTAGCTCTTTTAGCGCTTGCTTCATCTGCGTCAAACCGTATCGACGATTTTTGAGCTGGGTTAGCTCGTCTTGATTGGCATGCTTTAATATCTCGTTTTTGCTGTCATCTAATATCAACAACAACGTACGAAACATATAAACAATAAAGATTGCTTTGGGTAAGGCCAGTAGCACGTGGGTTGCGCGCCAAAAAAACGTCGAAGAGCGCTGTAGCTCGCTGATACTCGACCAGTCTAACGTCACCCCCTTAAACACCGAGGTGGCAAGCGTGTTTTCGATCGCCATCAGCTCGTTATACGTCAGGTAGTTTTGGCTGTCTAAAAATGGATAAACAAACGTCAGTTGACGCAAGTTGGGCAGATGAATACCGAAGTAAGGCGCCAAGATAGCCAATAAAATCAGAGCAATCTGTAGCAAAAACACACGCCACGCATAGCGGCGTTTGATCAGCATCATCCCAAGCATCGCACCGCCTACCAGCGAGACACCCGCAAACAAACTGCTATAACCGACCATGATGATCACAGTGGCGATATAAAAAGTATAAGGCACCACCAACAGCAGCTGCCATTTGTTTAAGTTTTTGTTTTTTATGGCAGTCGTTTGCCGTTTAAGATGCGACAGATGGCGTGCGATACCCCAAAAAAACACACCCATCACCGTGATGCCAAACCACAGCGGATACAACAGATGGATATAAACATAAGCGCCTAAGGCATCTTGATACCACCAGACAAACGCACACCAAAGCCAGTGTAAAAACACCTCCATCAAGATAAACACTGCCAATAAAGCAGTCCTATCAGCAGCTTGCCATTCGAAGATTGCTCGCGAGAGTCGCTTGTAGCCTAAATGAGGAAACGATACAGACATAGTTTGGCTACCGCAAAAAATGTAAATACACCAGACATAATATGAGTGAAAGCAACCAACGACTACAACTGCTATATAAAAATAAGCGTCTATTAAATATAAGCTCAGATAACTGCATGCGTAAGAGATAAACGTCCTACCCATCGTACAAACGCTGGCTACCACTTAAGTGTGGCAAGATTTTTCTGAGGTTTCAATCTGTTTTGGCTATTTATTAGACAAACGCTCACCTCAAAGTGTAACCAAATAAGCGGCGGCCTCGCGCTTCTAGACAGATGTATATGGGCCGTTAGCCAAGCGTGGTAAACGACTGCCAGACGCCTTGTTGGTCAGGTGTCAATACAGGAACGTCGCCCAAGCGCCGCCACGGCATATTGCTACCATGAAAGTCACTACCAACCGAAGCCACCAAATTATTGGCGGCGATACTACGATCGACCATGCGGCGGGTGCTGATAGGCTCACTGGTGGCAGGCAGCTCACAACCATCACCGCCCAGCCCAGCAAACTCTTCGATCAGCTTACGCACCCGCGTGGCTGAGAGATGATAACGCGTCGGATGTGCCAATACAGCCTTGCCGCCACACGCATGTATCAGCTCGATACCCTCAGCCATGCTCAGCGCATCGATTGCCACATAGGCAGGTTTATTATCCGCCAGATATTTATCAAAGGCCTTTTGTACCGTTTTGACGTCGCCGCGCTCAAACAGTACCTGACCGATATGGGCGCGCCCGACCCCTTGCGGGTTGCCACCGGCTTTATCCAGTACGGCCTGCCACAGCTCCTCATAATCGAGACTTAATAACTCACTAAGCTTTTCAGTGATTTTCTGACCGCGAGTAGCGCGGCTGTCTTGTAACTGCTGCAAAGTTGCGTGCATTTTATCTCGGTCAATAAAATCCAGCCCCAGCACATGGATGATTTTTTTGGTTGATTTGTTTTTGCCATAGCCGCCGCTAAGCGTATGCTCACAGCTAATCTCAACCCCATTAATCAGCTGCATATCGCAGGCCGTCGCCGCTACCCGCGCCTCATCAATCCCCGCCAGCGTATCATGATCGGTCAGTGCCAATACATTGACACCAGCTGCATGGGCACGTTGCACCACTTCGGTCGGTGCATAAGTACCATCAGAGCAGGTACTGTGACAATGTAAATCAAATTTCATAAAATAAGCCTTAGCTTTAATAGTATATAAAAGTATAGTCAGTTCGAAATAAAATCGATGCGCTCATATGAACGGGCAACTGGTATAAATTTTCCTTGCTTGCTGTGTCTACGCTGACAGATGCTGCG
>NZ_JAGBKN010000049.1:0-3741 GCF_017498075.1 Psychrobacter halodurans | reverse complement strand
AGTCGCCCTAGCCTGTTTGCCACTGACAATGAGCAAGCGGTCGAGAGCGGCTATCGCAACACTGAAAACGGCCTATCTGAATGGGTGACTGACCATCGTACAGAGCAAGCTTATTCACAGCTACAAGTCGATAGTGGCAAGGTTAGTGCCACGATAAAGATGGGCGTCATTAACCCTGCAGATAATGGCACTAAGCGCGAAGGTATTAGCGCCACTACCAATGCCCAAATCAATATCAAGTCAGGTGAAGCCTTAGCCCTTTCCACTCAACCGCAAACCCACGCGCAAACAGGACAACATAATTACCAACACCACACCCCGACCCTCACCCAAACTAGTCTTGGCGGTCAGCACTTAGCGGAGCGTTTAACGCAGTTAGCAACGGGACTTGGTAGACAGGTTAATGACCATAACGCGATTAAGACCCAACTTGAAACTATCGCAGAAGAACAGCAAACCAAAACCCATCAAACAACGCCATTCACGCTCATTGATAGTGCGGCTGATACCGGTTATGTCAGTGATGACCTACTCATTCACCGGTCAATGGGTGAAATGATAATGACCTCGCAGCAAGATATGTTAACTAGTAGTGGTGATAGCCATAACCAAGTCAGCAGCGAGTCACTCAATATAGTAGCCGATGGTCAATTTAGCATGACCAATGCCAAAGACAATATCACCCTCTCAGCGCATACAGGAAAACTGGAAGCCACGGCAAAACAAGATGTGAATATCGCCTCCTCGACTAAGGAAGTTGAGATAGTAGCAACGAATAAGATTACGCTGACGGCTGGTGGAGCCAGTATCACTTTGGATGGTGGTGATATTACCATTACGGCTAAGCAGTTTACGGAGAAAGCTGGGAAGCATAGTAAGGCTGGGGGCGGTGTTGATGGTCAATTTGTTTCAGGCTTACCTTCTAATATCTTGGACGAACCACCAACCTTTATCGAGCTTAATTATCTACACGATGATGAGACTCCAGTAAGCAGTGCGCCTTATAGAGTTGAGTTCGCAGATGGCTCTATCAGAGAAGGCATTTTAGATGAAAATGGCTTTGCTCGTTTAGAAGGTGTGCCTAAGGGTCAAGCTCATGTTTATTATGGTGAAGACCCTGCTGACTTCAAGCCTGATATAGATATGGAGGATGGTATATGAGTAGTAATGGCTTTGGCGGCGGCGCACTAGGGATTAGTAACATAGGGAAGGATTACACTCCTCAAAAATATAAGAAAGCCAAACAAGAAAAGCCCACAGGCTGGTTTAAAGCATTAAAAGAAGAGACAGGTTCGTTTCTAGCAGGTGAAAACACCTCGTCTTGGGCACTATTCGCTGAAATTGTGATCGGTGCAGTTCCTATTGCAGGACAGCTTATTGATGCGCGAGACATCATCAAGGCAGTCATGAACCTAAAAGACAAGCCCTCTGATACTACTTTGTGGTTTTTACTCATAGCAGCATTAATAGGGCTGATCCCTGTCGTTGGTGATGCGGTCAAAAGTGCCATTAAAGCAGTGAAAATTGGCGGTAAAAATCCTGCTGATTTATTTGCCTTTATCAGAAAATTTGGTAAAGGTAATGCAGAGCAAGCGCTAAAGAAAGCGTTAGATGTTAGTAAGCTAAAAGGGTTACTGAATAGTATCTTGACCCCTAAGTTTCTAAACAGTTTAAGTAAGTCTAATAAGCAAAAGCTGATACAGATTCAAAAGGACTTTGATCGTTTCGGTCAGCAAATTATCAATGAGATTGATGGATGGTCAAAGATGACACCGGCTACGGCGAGTGTTAATAGCGCAGGTGTGGGTCGGACAGCTGGTAATAAACCCAGCACAGCATTGGCATCAACCAACCGAAAAGCTTCTGGCGAAACAGTCAGTCATAATAGCAGTATCACGTCGAGACCTGCTAGAAAAGGCGTTATGAAAAAACATACCCCTAAATGCTTTAAGCCAAGTAAAAGCTTAAAGAGTAGGTTTGCTAAAGACAGTAAAGCAAATGCAAAGTTTGAAAAAGAGTACTATCGTCAATTAAAAGACCAAGAAGCTGGACTGAACAACTTAACTGTTGATGAGTATTTGACAGGTCGTGATGCCTTTAAAACGCATGGCAGACCGAAAAGTAATGGGGCGCAGGCAAACGCTAGAACAGAGTATGAAGATAAGATCAATGAGTCTTTAAAAAATAGCTATGAGAAACAAGGAAAATCTCCTAGAGAAGCTAAACGGTTGGCGAACAAACGCACTCCTGAAATAATGAAAGACCTGAATGCTTTACATGATCCTGATATGATTGCAGGTGGTAAAGATAAAATTAATCGACTGGGTCGTGCTGATGTGAATAAGTCCATAGGTGGACAATGGTCTAATAAAGTTGAAGCAAATAGTAGAGTTGCACAGATGGATAAGGCCGCTAAAGAAGCACAAAAGTCTCAAGGCGGGCAAACCAAAATGAAGGTAGAATTAAACCGTTGTAGATAATTAAAATAGGAAATTGTAATGAATAATTTTATTATTGATGAAGGATTTGACTTGTTTATGGAAGATTTTGGACAACCTGACTGGCAACAGCCTGCCGATCAGGCAATTCTAGATTATTATAAAGGTAAATTGCCTGATAAGCTTCTTTTCTATTGGGAGAAAATGGGCTTCTGCCGCTTTAAGCAAGGCTTGTTTTGGATAGTCAATCCAACTGATTATGAAGATGAACTAGCCCTTTGGTTAGGTGAGGACGTTCTAAAACAAGATAACTACTATGTTATCGCTCGTAGTGGCTTTGGCAAGTTATACGTTTGGGGTGAAAAAATAGGTCATGCCTATACAATTACTCCAACTCTTGGTTGGGTTTATCAAGAAAAAGGGGAAGCGAAAGATATTGCAAAAGGCCTAGCAGATAGAAAAATTGAATTATTTTTTGCTTTTAAAGAGACAAAATATGTTGATATGGTTGATAACAATAGCAAACCTCTATTCAAGCGTTGTGTGAAAAAATTTGGAGCACTTGAATACGATGAAATGTTTGGCTTTGTCCCTGCCCTTGCGATTAGTGATAATGCTTCTATCAAAAATATAGATAAGATGAATATCTTTGTCCATCTCAATCTTTTACCCGACTTGATTGAGATTCAGTACATCGACTTTAAGAGATTAGGACAAACAGCATTTGGCGTTGATGATGATTCAAACTTACTTGATTTAGATGACTTAATATAAGTAATTATTTAAGCCACCTTCGGGTGGTTTTTTTGTCGTTCGTTAAATAAGAAACATCTCAAACTCAAAGCATTCAACTTAACTTCAAATTATAGGCATTACTCAGCATAAAAACTCCAACCACGACCACCCTCTGCGAACGTCAGATGCCACCGCTAGCCCTGATTGCAGAGGATATCCTTGGCTGATCCCAGGATTACAGGAACTCAGGCAGAGACGTTATCGCAAAGCAGGAACGGCACGGTCTTTAGTGCCTGCTCCTGTGGGCAGTTAAAATAGCAGCGGAAAGCAGGAGTGGCTACAAACTGTTTTGCTATAATCTTATCACCCCAACAAGCAACTACTTATTAGATAACCCCGCCCAAGCAATTAACCGTATTGAGGCCCAAGCAGGAAGCAATTATGGCAGCCACTTTACCCATAGAGCAGATGACCAAACTCTGATGCAAGCTATCGGTGATAGTGAGCATCTGACGAATACCGGTAGCTTATTATCATCAAGTCGCCCTAGCCTGTTTGCCACTGACAA
>NZ_JAGBKN010000048.1:0-4517 GCF_017498075.1 Psychrobacter halodurans | reverse complement strand
CGATAAAAATGAGATAAATCGCCGTCAAACAAGGAAAATAGCGCAGATAATATTGAGATATTAGTCAGCTATTTGACACCGTTTGGCCAGATTTAACCATTTTTAGCCCATTTAGAGGGTTGTCGATTGAATTGAAGACACGCCCTAGCTAACAACTTAAATGAGTTTTGAGCCAAAGCCGCCCATAAAAAAGCGCCAGTCATCTAAGACTCGCGCTTTTTTACTTTTCGGTTTTATCTACACAGTTACTCTAATAACAAATTTTCCAAAATCCCTTCATATATCTGCGCCAATTTGCCCAAGTCATCCACTTCTACTTTTTCATCGACCTGATGAATGGTAGCGTTACGGACACCAAGCTCGACCACTTGCGCACCAGTGGGTGCGATAAAGCGTCCATCGGATGTACCGCCTGATGTCGATAGCGTCGTGTCTGTACCTGTGACTGACTTGATCGCATTTTGACAGGCTGAAACCAGTTTTCCTTCAGGGGTCAAAAACGGCTGACCGGATAATTTCCATTGGATATCATAACTGGCTTTGCTATCAGCAAAATGCTTATCAAAGATAGCATGTGTTTTTGCTTTGAGTTCTTCTTCACTGGTTTCGGTCGAGAAGCGAAAGTTAAAGACGACCTCTAAGGTTTCGGGGATGACGTTGGTTGCGCCCGTACCACCATTGATATTTGAGACTTGTAAGGTCGTGGGCGGGAAGTAGTCGTTGCCGTTGTCCCAAGTTGCTGATGTCAGCTCGCTGAGCGCCGCCATCGCTGCATGGATAGGGTTACAGGCCAGATGCGGATAAGCGACGTGACCTTGTTTGCCAGTGACCGTCAACACCGCACCCAACGAGCCGCGGCGTCCGTTTTTGATGATATCGCCTAGCGTATCAGTACTTGACGGCTCACCAACGAGGCAGTAAGTTATTTTTTCTTGACGGGCCTCTAAGGTTTCAATGACTTTCACCGTGCCATTGATAGAGGGGCCTTCTTCATCTGAAGTGATTAAAAAGGCAATCGAGCCATTGTGTTCAGGGTGACTCGCGACGAAACGCTCGGCGGCGATGGTAAAGGCTGCAATGCCCGTTTTCATATCCGCTGCACCGCGCGCCCAAAGAAAGCCGTCTTTTATGGTTGGGGTAAAGGGCGGGTAGGTCCAGTTTTTCTCGTCGCCCGTCGGTACAACATCGGTATGGCCAGCAAAACAAATCACAGGGTCGGCTGTACCACGGCGTGCCCAGAGGTTTTTGACTTCCGCATGCTCGCCGCTCTGCTCTTTATTACCAAAGTACATAAACTCGCAGTCAAAGCCTGCTTTCGCTAGGCGAGACGACAAAATATCTTGACAGCCATCATCATCTGGAGTGACGGAAGGGCGCTCAAGTAAAGCGATGCTTAAGTCCAGTGTTTGCTGCTGATGAGTCATGTTTTGATTGTGAGCGTCAGACATGAAAAAACCTTTTTATTATAAAGTGAGAGGATAAGATTTTGGATTAAAGACTAGGGCGTGTTGCACATTCAACCATGGCACAAGCCGTAGCGGCTTATGATAGATTTATACGTTTTACATACTATCTTCAATAAATGGCACCAAACCATCTCGGCGCATCCATGTTGCGATAGAGTAGCGTTGCCGATGAGCGATTTGTACTTGATGTTGCAGATCGCTATCAAATATGACCAGTCGATTGGCAACAGGCATGACACTGTGATGGCTGCCGTGTTTATCAATGATTTCTAACGCGCCGCCATCGCTGGCTGTCCATTCATCATTAAGATAAAAAACCGCTGAGATAACACGCTCATCGCGGCCTGCAGGATTGTCGCTGTGCCATTGATAACCAAAGCCTGCCGGATAGCAGGCATAGTGTGCTTCACTATGGCGAATACCTGCAAACAAGCTTTGATTGAACAAAGCCGCTAGCGCGTTGATGGACTGCAAGTAATAAAATCCAGCAAAAAAGTTTTTTGTGATCCAGCGGATGCGATCACCGCGTATGTCACTGATGCGAACACCAGCCGTTAGCTCGGCGTCTCGGTATTGGACAAACCCACTCTCTGCCTGCAACGCCAGTAACGCCGTATGCGTAAACACCTCATCGATTACTATCCAACCATCATCGACGAGCTGATCGAGCTGTTTATCGGTCAGTTTATCAGCCCAGCACACCTCAAAGTCTGACATCTGCAAGGCATCTTGGCTCAATGACTTATCGTCTATGTCAGCGCAATTAGGGCTGTATGGGGTGAATCGCGGCGGATTGTCAGGACCTATTGGATGATCGACCACCAGCTTTGTCACATTTAGGTTGCTAATAATCTTAGTCATCTCACCTCGTTATTATCAATCAGCTGGCATTCAAGGCCCTTTTATTAAGAGCATTTACCAAAACCACATTATCTTTTACGCTGCCTATGCTACCATAGATGCAATTTTTCTTACTTTAAACTTTTGAGATTATGAACTATAAACACGCCTACCATGCTGGTAACTTTGCTGATGTGGTAAAACACATTTTATTGGTACAACTGCTTAATCAGCTGAGCCAAAAAAACAAACCCTTTTATGCGCTCGACGCTTACGGTGGTCGCGGTCTTTATTCACTCAGCAGTGAAGAAGCGCGCAAAACTGGTGAAGCCGAGGGTGGCATCAAAGCATTGTTAAAGCTTGATGACACCAAAATGGCACAAGCCCCAGCGGCTGTCAAAGACTATCTGGCAGGCATCAAGCAAGCCAAAGCCACTTATGATAATAAAGTTTACCCGGGTTCGCCATGGTGGATCGCCCATCATATCGAAAAAAACCCAGACACTGGCGTACGCGGCGAAGCGTTTGAGGCCAAAGCTAGCGAGTATGACGCGCTCAACTACCAATTGTACAAACTGCCCATTGGCATTCATCATCGTGATGCGTTTGAAGGCGTCACCGCTGTGATTCCGCCAGCCGAGCGCCGCGGTCTTATTTTTCTCGATCCTCCCTATGAGCAAGAGCATAAAGACTTTACCCGTCTGATCAATTTACTCGTCGCCGCCTATAATAAATGGCCACAAGGCACATATGCACTGTGGTTCCCGATCAAAAACATCGAAGCCGTTGAGCTGTTTTACAAAAAGCTGAAGCGTACCGAGATGAGACGTCAGCTGGTCTGTGAGCTAAATATCTATCCAAATGATGTCGCCGTGGGTCTCAATGGCACAGGTTTACTCGTCATCAATCCGCCATGGCAATTTGATAGTCATGCCCGTGAGATCTTGCGCTTTTTGCAGCCTGCTTTAAAAGTCGCTGATGCGCCAGAGCTGACACCTGATAGTGCCACCAATGTCCGCTGGCTAGTTGGCGAATAAGGATACCGTTATGACGACTGAGCAACCATCTCACCATAGTCTAAATGATAATGCCGCAACTCAGCCGCCTTTTGTTGATGAGCATGAGTTCAATATTCGCATGGCGGATAATGATAATTACGATGGCTTAACGTTTGAGGTGATTGAGACAGAAGTTGCAGAGGGTCAGCCGGTGGTTAGCCGCGGTGTCTATTTGGCCCCCAATTTGATTACCACCTTGTCGTTGTTGTCTGGCTTTTATTCGATTTTGGCCAGTACCCAAGGATCGTTTTACAAAGCCTCTCTGGCTATATTTTTGTCGGGGATTTTAGATGGGGCTGATGGCCGCGTCGCACGTATGCTCAATGCGCAAAGTCCCTTTGGCGAGCAGTATGACTCTCTAGCAGATATGCTGGCCTTTGGGGTTGCGCCTGCTATTTTAGTATATAGTTTTGCGTTGCAGCCGCTAGGCCGCATTGGTATTGGCTGTGCTTTTGTTTTTACCGCTTGCGCCGCTTTTCGTCTAGCGAGGTTTAATGTACAGATAGGCGAAGTTGATAAAAAATACTTTGTCGGTTTGGCCAGTCCATTGGCGGCTATATTGGTCACGTCCGCTGTCATGGTCGCGGTCGATCATAATGAGTGGGTCGGACAGTATGATACCGCTATTATACTCTTGTTTGCGGTGTGGGTTGTTATCTGTGGTCTGCTGATGGTCAGCAATGTCAAATACTATAGCTTTAAAGAGTTTGATAAAAAGAAAGTCCCATTTGTGGTACTTATTATTGGAGTGTTGATCATGAGCATCGTCCTCTATGACATTCCTGTTGGAATCTTAGCCATTGGCATTCTCTATGCGTTATCGGGCATTTTTACGACGATTAAAGCAAAAGCAAAAAGTTAGAGCTGCCTTTAAGCTTTGTATCTAGGGATTTACCGATAGGTAGATCCCCTTTTTATATTTTTAAGCACGATGCTAAGCCCAAGGATATAGACTGAGATAAACAAAAATAATGATGAATAGATATTAATAGTAATAACAATTAGTTAGAAAGAGTCATCGGAGATACAATTAAAGAGTGCGAATTATTTATCAGTTCCCCCTTGACCCCCACCCAAATACGCGTATAATGCCACCCAGTCAAAAGGGAAGGCGGATAAAAGAGTGACTCATTTAAACAATGAATCATCATTC
>NZ_JAGBKN010000047.1:0-5077 GCF_017498075.1 Psychrobacter halodurans | reverse complement strand
AGTGCCCCCGTCATTGCCTCTGCTGTAATACCAATAATGTAAACTATACTCAAAAGCATGGAATACTCACCTTAAATCTATCTGATAGTGTAAATAAAGGGGGATTGTAGAGATAAAGCTGGTGTATTACGAATGATAATTTGAATCGTTTTGAAAACATCGAGTATCAATCTATTCTAGTAACAGGAAAACAAAAAAATGCAACGTTATTGTCATTATTTGGTTTCAGTATCAGAGTCGGGCAGGAATGTACGAATAATAAAGCGAGAGGCCTTCCTAAATTTTGTGTAAGTAGTAATGCAAGCTAAATGTCAGTTACACAGAAACTAGGACACCCTCATCTCAGCGAGTTAAAACGTTGATACCATTAGCCCACAGCTTAGTGTTCAAGTCCTCACTAGGGAACCGAACCCATCTAACACACTCATCAGACCTAGTATTCAAGATATTCTTTGATAGGACGTTTATTAAACTGTGTAGGGTCTTTTTTAAGGCGGTTAATCATTTCAAATTCCCATCCTTGTTGTGACTGTCCAGCTAGGCTGGTAGGACTTACTAAATGATTGTATTCCGCCATAAAAGCAGGGTTACGAGCAATACGCCCTAGCTGCTTATCATTCAGTCCATCAACCGTGAACATATCTGCTGTACTGGCGTCGCGCTCCTTACTAACTACATCAGTCTTAGCTTTTGGCTTTTCATGAACAGTGAAAGTAAAACCTATAATTTTGCGTCCCTTTTTTACGTTCTCATATTTGACTTTAAGATCCGATTTTTTGTTAATCTCATCTGTAGCAAGGTCTAAAACACGTTTCTTAAAATCACACATCGCTTTGTATTCATTGATTCCTAGCCCCATCTGGTCTCTAAAAACCCCTATCTCAAAACATGGTGTTTTTTTAGCTGTGCGCCATTGCGTCAATAACTCATAAAGGCGTACTGAATAAACACTATCAAACTGTGTCGTTTGCTCTAGCAAATACGAGGTAAAAAACTGTTCTAAGCCATTGATACGGCTGATACCTTCTACAACAGCAAGAGTAAATACTATTTCTATTGCGCCCTCACCATCATGATATTGTACCTGCTGCAACCAACGGCTTTTAATCGGCTTACCATTATCATCAAGGTAGGTAAAACGTCTATTAAATAGGGTTTCTTCAGCTTCTTTCATGCGTTTATAGCCATTTTGCCGTGTAGTTTCAAATACCTCTGCATAACGAGTGGCATCAATTCGTAACGGCTTGTCTGTACTTAATCCTGTGGCTGTTTCTCTAGCATCAACTATGGCTAGTTGAATAATTCGCACTTCAGCCAATGATAAAGTTTGTAATGCCTGATTCAGTTGATTAGTTTTTACGACTAGGTTTTTTTTAGTGTGCATAACCATCTTATCCATAAGTGTTTAATGACATATTACATTAAGTCATCTAAAGGTCAAATTATAAATAGTCCTTTAATGGTAACTAAACGTCCTTTAATGGGTAACTAAACGTCCTTTAATGGGTAACTAAACGTCCTTTAATGGGTAACTAAACGTCCTTTAATGGGGTCCGAAAGTCAGTAACAGTAAGGGCTACAGCGAGCTTAAAAGCTATTAAAAGCATTAAAAGCATTAAAAGCATTTTCTTATTTTTTTTACTAACTGAAAAGATAAAAGAAAAAAGCCCTAGTTACCTCGAAATATCAGAGGCTTTTTTGTTCTCTTTTGGATCAGATAATCGATCAACACTTTCAAAATTATTTATCAGTTTATTTTTGACTTCATCCAAAGCAGTAGGTTTTTTAAAATTTATAAATTTTTTAGCATTCTATTGATTTTATTTTTCTTTAACCTTAGTAATGAGGTATAGAAACCACTCTATATGCCTACGTAATTAGATTTAACAGCCTTCATTCTCTATTTTGATAGATACCTAGCCCTTTCATATTTAACTCTCTCTGTGGCGATTTTACGGCTTTCTAGCTGCATTGCTTCATTCAATCTAGCGATTTCCTCTTGATTTAAACCTTGAATTGCCACTAGGTAAGGCTCAACACGTTTTTTAAGGGTGTCATAGCTCGCTTCCGCAACGTTTTTATCCAATCTAGCCTTCTCGTAGTCCATCAGGATGCTGTTTGCTGCCTTCACAGTGGGTTCTACTTGCTCAATAACGGCTATTGTGACCTTTTCCCCATATCTAGCCTTGCTTTCAAACATTTCAGGCTTAGGCGCTACGGTCGTAATACTAAAATCTCGCGCGTGATTGATGTCGTGGTAATACGCTTTGATGCTGGTATGTTTGGCTTTAGAGCCTTCCTTGCCCCTCGTTAGCCCTAAATCAGCGACCGTGTTGGCAAAATCGGTTTGCATCTGATTTAACTTAACCCTGCCGCCTAGAAAACCCTTACAGTTGAGCTTCCCTTTTTGGTCAATAGGAACGACATAAGCGACCAGCTGCGGTGTACTTATGTCCCGATGAATACTCATACCTGCAATATTTCCTTCTCCGTGTTTATCCATGAGCCACTGAGCAGATCGCTTAAAAAATTCAGCTTCTTGGCTTTTTCCCCAACCTTCCCATTCAGGACTGGCGGTGATCAAATACTCAATACATAGCACCGCATCAGCGCGTCTTTTTTCAGGAAGTCGATCTTTTATTGCCTGTTTGACGGCTTCAGGGGTCGCAACGCTATGATGATTTTTAGGGGTGAGGTTGGGGTTAGCATTGGGCGTTTCTATCGTTCGGTAGCTGTGTGCAAGACTGCCACCGATGTTGCCCATCGTCTTTAATTTTGCCGTCTTCAAAATTGCGTAGTTCATCGCCACTTTTTTCCTATAATTGGGTGTCATTTCATCAAAGTGTACTTACTACACCATAATTTCACCTGTTAGGAAAGCGTGATTTTTGGCGCAAAAGGCGGTAAAAAAGGGCTGTTTTTCGCTTTTTAGAGGCTAGGCTGTTTACAGATTGTAAACACCTTTTTTCTTTATAAATCAATAACTAAGAACGATTTTGTTTGCACTTTGCAAACACTTCGATTTCAATAAACCTAACAATATCAGCTATTTGGCAGTCCCTTTAGGGTGCGTATGGTGTAGTCATTAAATTAGGTGAGAAATAACGGATTTTTTATCTGTCGTAAAATCTGCTACAAAAAAGGGGTTATAAGAGCGTTACTTCTCATTTTTCACTGGCATAATCATAGCTTGGTACAAACAACTTATTAACCTAAAAAAATCATCTGTCGCTACAGATGATTCTAGTAGCGGAGTTATTTATGAGCATGATCGGTGTATCAGTAGCCAGTAGTAAAAGCCTTCAACTTGAAGCCACTCAAGAAGCCTACAATAGAGCTGTCGTGAAGCTTAATTTGCTATTGATTGACGATAAAACGCACGAAGAAGTGGTCAGAAGCAAGCTGTTTGAAGTCATGGGTGAAAGAAATCAGCTGGGGAAGTACTCCACTTCTGATCTGTATGTCATGCAAAAAAGCATTGAGAAAACGGTTGATGATTTTCTTGCTGGATTAAATGAGCAGACTATTACCCCTTAGATTAGCGAGAAGATAGAACGCTAAAGTTATTGAGGTTTAATCACCTTTCGCTTATATTGGGGGTACGAATATAAGCGAAAGGTGATTGCTATGACTACAACTAATTATAATATACGGCTTGACCAGGATCTGAAAGATAGGTCTTTTTCTGTTCTAGAAAGCTATGGACTAACACCTTCACAAGCCATAAGACTGTTCTTGAACCAAGTAGCCGATACTAATGCGATTCCTCTGTCTTTTGACTATCAACAACCTAAGCTCAACGCGCAAACACTTGCTGCTATTGCAGAGGTCGCGAGCGGTAAAGGCACTAAGTACGATAGCTTTGGTGATTTGATGGATGAGCTAGAAGGCGAGGCTGATGAGATCCATTGAAGTATCCAGTCAGTTTAAGAGAGATGCCAAAAAGAATTATCTAAGCTTGCTCACTCCTGCATGGGGCGAGGTGCTTAATTGTTTGACGAACGATATACCGCTACCGGCTAAATACAAAGACCATGCGTTGACCGGCAATCATAAAGGGTTTAGGGATTGCCATATTAAGCCTGATTTGGTGCTTATCTACCGTGTTCAGAGCGATACGGTAGATTTTGTTAGGCTGGGTAGCCATTCAGAGGTGTTTGATTAGCCTGTTTTAAGTGGTTCCACAATGACAGTCTGTTTTGAGTAGTCTGTTAATAGGTTTTTGGGGTGAAATAGCTGGTTCCGCTGGGGTATACCATACTTACTAAGCCTTAATGAAGCTTGTAAATATGCTAAAAATTAGCTAGATCAGCATATTTTTGGCGTTAACCACTCAAAAAAAGAGTCAGTATGATGGTAGAAAAATAGAGAGCCTTGAAGGCTCTCTGAAATAACACAGCTCGCTCGTAGACATCATTACAACGGTAGGATCACTATTTTATTTCGCATTCTCTAACAAACGAAATACGGGTAATCGCCACTTTGCTCTAACTGCTACCATACGGATTAAGTAACCAGTAACTAAACTAATAATGACGCTGACATTACTACTAATAGCAAAATGCTGAAGTATCAAATATAAACAAGCAATGATTAAAGAAACTGAAGCGTATAACTCATGATGTAAAACCAATGGGGTTTGGCGACATATTAAATCACGCAGCAATCCGCCAAAGACGCCTGTTGCAATGGCCGCAACTATACAAACACCGTAATGGAGTCCCATGTTAAGCCCTACTTGACAACCAATGATACTAAAGGCCGCCAGCCCTAAAGCATCCAAACGTATGAAAATGCCATTAAATTTAACAACCCATTTAGCCAACCAAGTCGTTATAAGGCCGGCCACACAGACAATTAATAAATATTTAGGATGTTCTACCCAAGTTAAAGGGTAGTTACCAAGTAGGATATCTCTTACACTACCACCACCTATCGCTGTTACACTCGCGATAAGCATAACCCCAAACCAATCCATATTCTGTCGTCCCGCGCTTAGTGCCCCCGTCATTGCCTCTGCTGTAATACCAATAATGTAAACTATACTCAAAAGCATGGAATACTCACCTTAAATCTA
>NZ_JAGBKN010000046.1:0-5284 GCF_017498075.1 Psychrobacter halodurans | reverse complement strand
CAATTTAAAAATGTTATAGCGCTACTGGTATAAATTTTCCTTGCGTGCTGTATACACAGAGGCTGCGAAAAATTCATCCCAGTCGCGCTTTGGAACTTATGACAGTTTTGGTTTCAACTGACTATAAGTGGCTGGAAACAAGTCACTAGAAATAAGTAACTGGGATAAACTATTGATATTTAAAACAAGGTCGACATGATGGTCGGCCTTATTTTTTGTTAAGATAGTTTGGCGACATACTAGGACATGCAGATGACAGACAATACAATCCCCCAAGGCATTTACCGCCATTACAAAGGCAACCTGTATCAAGTGCTGCATACCGCGCAGCATTCTGAGACCGAAGAAGCCTTAGTCGTTTACCGCTGTCTGTACGGTGAGTACGGCGTTTGGGTACGACCATTAGCGATGTTTACTGAAACTGTTGAAGTTGATGGTAAGGAAGTAGCTAGATTTGAGCTGATGAAAGCGTTAGCTGATTAGTTCGAAATAGAAAGGCTGAATAGAAGCTCTTGAGTAGAAGCTTAAGAGACGCTGTCGTGGGCTGGGTTTTTGACCCAGATTTTTACCATATCGCCTATAGCTCATTTTCCAAAAATCCCTTCAATGCTTTATAAAAGCCAATCGGCTCATCCATCGGTACCGCATGACCAGAGTGCGGCAATACAATCTCTGTAGCGCTGGGTAGCATCTGCGTCACCTGCTGCTGCCACTTAGCGTCATAGAGCTGTGAGCGACCTCCGATTAAGTTCACGACTGGAATGGTGACTTTTTCTATCACCGCCCGAAAATCGTACTCCAGATTTAAGTATGCTTGCAAACAGCGCATCTTATGCTGCCAAATACGGTGGTCATAAAACACCAGCCGATGATCGTTTTGATGCGTTAGGATTTGCACGATGGCCTTTGAGCGTTTGCGGTTGACGGATAGTAAGGAAAACTGTCGCTCGACATCAGTGACGCGGCGCTTGAGCGCAAAGGGCAGGTGGGTAAAACTCTCGAGCTGAATATACGGCAGCGTCATATTCACCACCTCATGAAAGACTGCAAACACCTCGCGCTGCCGCGTACCAAACAAACCGCCTTGCCAGTCAGGCTGGTTATGAATCGCAGGGCTTTGGTCGATGTTTAAATAACGACTGACTCTTGCGCTGCCATAACGCGAAAAATACGCCCACATCACTTGTGCACCCATCGAGATGGCGGCGACGGGCAATGCGTCTATGTTGCGTGCCAAACAAATTTGCTCAATGGCGACATGGAGGTCATCGGCGTATTGCCGCAAAAAATCAAACTCACTCAGCTCGATATCCTTTGCGGCACCAAACCCGCGTAAATGTGGCAGATAAAACGTATAGTGACCGAGCAAAGGCAGAATAAATGGCAAAAACTCACGTGCATCCATCCCGTACGCATGGAGCAGTAGCACCGGCTTGCCGTGGCCGATAACTGACATGGGTAGCAGCGTGCCTTTTGCCACCTCGATGTTTTTTGTATGCAGCTGATACTGATTGAACAAAGCAGGGCGCGGCACAGCAAATAGGTTGGTTTTCATCAGGTATGATACCTTGTTGCAGAGCAGAGCATCGCGCTGATGCAAACGTTTTGCCACTGATAAAACCCTGCTATATTAAAACAATTAAACTGACCATAGCATAAAAAATGCCTAGCGGTAATAGCGGCGAGCAGGTTAAGGGATGAGCGGCCGATCAATGATCATCAGTGACATAAAGGGAGAGTGTGTGAGCAAATCGACGTTAGCCTTGCTTGATAGTAGTTTATATCCACAGCGCTGGCAGCAGCAAACTTTTGCAACCCCGCAGGCGCTACTAGTTGCGATGCTAAGCGCAGAGAGCATGCCTGATGCTCAGGATTTTACACAACAGTTATTAGCCAATGAAGTGTATCAGGACTGGATCAATAGCAGTGTGTTTGGCCGCTATTTGCATCGGAACTTTACCGCTTTTTATCGGCAAAGCGAGGACAGCTTTAATACCGATATGCCCGCATTATTTCGCCGTGAGCTGACGCGGCATGCGCAGTATTTACCGCTGGGGCAAGTGCTGTTTTTTGCAGGTGATATGCCAAAGCGGGTACGACAAACCAAGTTGCTAACCACCACGGTCAATCCTGCGACTGCTATCATCGATGCACAGCCAAGTAGCCGTGCTGTGCAATCTACACAGATGGTAGTCAATCAGCTAACCATCGTCGGCAAACACCTCTTAGGGTTTCCTATTCGCCATAATAAGCGCACCAGTGAGCGCCTCCGAAATGAAGTGCTGATTTTGGACTTTCAGCAGTTGACGCTGGTCAAAGAAACCCAAATTCAACCCAAAAAAAGAAGCAACACAGATGAGACTATATTGCTTCGGTCTTATGAGTTACGTTAGAGAGCAAAACGGCCGGCTAAGCTTTTAACAGCCTTGCTTCGCAATGGTCAGACCATTATAAGTTTGCGCCACTGGCATCACTTCCAAGCGATTGACATTGATATGGGCTGGCGATTCAATCAACCACAATAAAATATCGCCGATATCCTCACCAGTCATGGTTTTAAAGCCGTCATAGACTTTGGCGGCTTTTTCGTCATCGCCATGATAGCGCACATTCGAAAACTCAGTGCCAGCGACATTACCTGGTTCAAGATTGGTGACGCGCACCTGCGTACCGACTAAGTCCGCGCGCAAGTTTAAGCTAAACTGTTTGACAAAGGCTTTGGTCGCACCATAGACATTACCGCCAAAATACGGCCAACTGCCAGCGATAGAGCCGACATTGATGATATAACCGCTGTCGCGTGCCACCATCGCAGGTAGTACAGCGTGGGTCAGCGCCACCAGACCTTTGACATTGGTATCGAGCATACGCATCCAGTCATTAAGATCTGCCTCATGGGCAGGCTCGGTGCCGAGCGCTAGCCCAGCGTTATTTACCAAAACATCGATGTGCTGAAAACCAGCCGGCAAGTCAGCAATGATTTGCGGGATAGACGCTGTGTCACTGACATCCATGACCACCGGCAAAAACGCCTCGCCCAATGTAGTTGCCAGTGCATCAAGCTTATCGCGGCGTCTGGCACAACCGATCACTTGGTGACCGCCTGCGACCAAACGCTCTGCCAGCGCCTTACCAAACCCTGCACTTGCTCCTGTGATCAATACGTTCATGTTATGTCCTTATAATTGATATCGTATGTGGCTTTTGTGATATGAATGGTGCGCTGCTTTGTGGCAGCTTATGCTTATCTATTAAATAGCTGTTTACCAAAGATTTTATCGCCAGCATCGCCAAGACCTGGGATGATATAGCCGTGCTCATCTAAGTGGCTATCTAGCGCCGCTGTAAAGATGGTTACATCAGGGTGCGCTTCGTTGACCAAACGCACCCCTTCAGGAGCCGCTACCAATACCAACGCCTTGATATTGGTACAGCCGTTTTTCTTTAGCATCTCGATGGTTGCAACCATCGAGCCGCCTGTGGCTAGCATTGGGTCAATGATGAGAGCAGGGCGCTTGTCCATGTGGCTGACGAATTTTTCAAAGAAAGGCACAGGCTGCAAGGTCTCTTCGTCACGTTGTAAGCCGACGACAGAGATTTTGGCCGTAGGGATCAAATCGAGTACCCCATCTAGCATGCCAATGCCGGCACGTAAGATAGGTACGATGGTTGCCGTCTTACCGATGATTTGCTCACCTGTGATTTCACCACACCAGCCTTCCATTGGGAAGGTCTCAATTTCAAAATCACGACTTGCTTCGTACGCCATCAAGCGCGCAAGCTCTTTGGTTAATGTACGAAATTTATAAGTGCTACAGTCTTTTTCGCGCATTAGGCTGAGTTTATGACGGACTAGCGGATGATCGATTACAGTAATTTTTAAGTCACTCATAAGTACTCTCTTGGTTTTGGGTCTGATGCTTGCGCAGTCGCTGCGGTTGCCATTAGTATAAAAGATACAAACACTTACCACACGTTACCCCGCCTTTAGCGCATTCATAGTAAGCTTAGCCTATCTAACAACCGCGCCTAGAGCTTTTATCTCTTGACAGCACGATTCTCTTTGACTACATAAATGGCGACATATATAGAGTTATCACAACATGCTTACCGAGCAAAATGTTACCAATAAAGTTGAGTTACTATAGTAAGCGGCCACGTATTGAGCGCATCAATGAGGATGCCATGTTGTATTGAATCGACTATGTTTTACTATTATGGATGACTATATGACGTCAGGGTCGGTGAAGTAGTGTTTAGGCCTGCTATGATACCAAAAAAACCGCTTTTTTGATGAAGAATCTTATGACCAATCAACCAACTAGCACCCAGCACCCCATGTCTCATACAGAAATCGACGCAGCATTGTCAAAAGACGATGCTTTAGAAGTAGAAACCCATCCGTTTGCCCCAGTACTGCCTGCAAATGCCAGTGTAATGATGATGGGCACGTTTCCACCGACTGCTGATAAATGGGCAATGCGTTTTCACTATCCAAACTTTTATAATGATATGTGGCGTATTTATGGCGGCGTTTTTTTCGACGATATTGATTATTTTAGAGTAGAGGGCGAAAAGCGTTTTGATCCTGAGCGTATTCGCGACTTTTTGTTTGACCGTGGTATTGCCTCATGCCCGACGGTAAAGCAAGCCATTCGTGAGACCGGAAATGCATCGGACAAACACCTAACTGTCGTCACCCCAGTGGATTTAGATAATATCTTGCCGCAAGTACCAAAGGTTAAGACGCTCTTTACCACCGGCGGCAAAGCAACTGAGGTTTTGCTAAGCCTACTAGCGGAGCCACCCGCCAAGTCCAAGCACCCGAAGACCAATCAAAGCATGCAGTATCCTTATCAATGGCAGCATCATGACAAAGACACTGCCGTCAAAGAGCTGACTTTATATCGTCTGCCCTCTACCTCGCGCGCTTATCCTTTGGCGCTAGACAAAAAAATCGCCGCTTATAAAGCTTTTTTTGAAAAAATAGGCAAGCTATAAAGGATATATAAAGAAGCATAGATAGAATAATGTCGTCTGAGGAACCGAGGTGGCTAAACGCTAAAGTAAGGTAATTGAGATTAAAGTAGAGAAATTGAGATTACGGTAAATTATTTTTCCTGTTAACTGTTTGATATATATCAAGTATCAAACATCATGCCAAATAATCTCTTAATTAATAAGCCAGTCCCCTTGACCCCCACCCAAATACGCGTATAATGCCACCCAGTCAAAAGGGAAGGCGGATAAAAGAGTGACTCATTTAAACAATGAATCATCATTC
>NZ_JAGBKN010000045.1:0-5677 GCF_017498075.1 Psychrobacter halodurans | reverse complement strand
AGGGGGCTTTTTAGGAATAGGGAGCTGACGATGACCTACTCTCACATGGCCGGAGCCACACTACCATTGGCGCAACGATGTTTCACTTCTGAGTTCGGGAAGGGATCAGGTGGTGCCATCGTGCTATTGTCGTCAGCAAAGGGGGTTAGATATGAGTCTGTGTTTGTTTTACTTAATGACTTAAGTATCACTTATCCTAACTGAATCAAGGATAAAGGTGATATCGATATAATGCTTGATACAAACCACTTGGGTGTTGTATGGTCAAGCCAAACGAGCAATTAGTACAGGTTAGCTCCACACATCGCTGCGCTTCCACACCCTGCCTATCAACGTCCTAGTCTTGAACGGCTCTTTAGGGAAATCTAATCTTGAGGTGGGCTTCCCGCTTAGATGCTTTCAGCGGTTATCCCATCCGAACGTAGCTACCGGGCAATGCCATTGGCATGACAACCCGAACACCAGCGGTTCGTCCACTCTGGTCCTCTCGTACTAGGAGCAGATCCTCTCAAATTTCCAACGCCCACGGTAGATAGGGACCGAACTGTCTCACGACGTTCTAAACCCAGCTCGCGTACCTCTTTAAATGGCGAACAGCCATACCCTTAGGACCTGCTTCAGCCCTAGGATGAGATGAGCCGACATCGAGGTGCCAAACACCGCCGTCGATATGAACTCTTGGGCGGTATCAGCCTGTTATCCCCAGAGTACCTTTTATCCGTTGAGCGATGGCCCTTCCATACAGAACCACCGGATCACTAAGACCTACTTTCGTACCTGCTCGACTTGTGGGTCTCGCAGTTAAGCGCGCTTTTGCCTTTATACTCTATGAACGATTTCCGACCGTTCTGAGCGCACCTTCGTACTCCTCCGTTACTCTTTAGGAGGAGACCGCCCCAGTCAAACTACCCACCATACATTGTCCTCGGTATTGTTATACCTGAGTTAGAACCCCAACATGACCAGGGTGGTATTTCAAGATTGGCTCCACCAAGACTAGCGTCTCGGTTTCAAAGCCTCCCACCTATCCTGCACAAGTCAGGTCAAAGTTCAATGTAAAGCTGTAGTAAAGGTTCACGGGGTCTTTCCGTCTAGCCGCGGGTACACAGCATCTTCACTGCGATTTCGATTTCACTGAGTCTCTGCTGGAGACAGCGCTGCCATCATTATGTCATTCGTGCAGGTCGGAACTTACCCGACAAGGAATTTCGCTACCTTAGGACCGTTATAGTTACGGCCGCCGTTTACTGGGGCTTCGATCAAGACCTTCGCATACGCTAAGCCCATCAATTAACCTTCCAGCACCGGGCAGACATCACACCCTATACGTCCACTTTCGTGTTTGCAGAGTGCTGTGTTTTTAATAAACAGTTGCAGCAGCCTGGTATCTGCGACTGCCAATAGCTTACGGAGCAAGTCCTTCACCATCAGCAGCGTACCTTCTCCCGAAGTTACGGTACCATTTTGCCTAGTTCCTTCAGCAGAGTTCTCTCAAGCGCCTTGGTATTCTCTACCTGATCACCTGTGTCGGTTTAGGGTACGATTCGTTTATGACTATCGCTTAGAAGCTTTTCCTGGAAGCATGGTATTTGCCACTTCGTCCTACAAGTAGGACTTGCTATCAGATCTCGGTATAAAATAGCCCGGATTTACCTAAGCTATAAACCTACATCCTTCCACTCAGACAACCATCGCTGAGCTGGCATAACCTTCTCCGTCCCTCCATCGCATCATAAACAAGTATCGGAATATTAACCGATTTCCCATCGACTACGCCTTTCGGCCTCGCCTTAGGGGTCGACTCACCCAGCCCCGATTAACGTTGGACTGGAACCCTTGATCTTCCGGCGTGCGAGCTTTTCACTCGCATTATCGTTACTCACGTCAGCATTCGCTCTTGTGATACCTCCAGCATGCTTTACAACACACCTTCACAGGCTTACACAACGCTCCCCTACCACTTGAAAACAAATTCAAATCCGCAGCTTCGGCTCCTAGTTTGAGCCCCGTTACATCTTCCGCGCGGGCCGACTCGACTAGTGAGCTATTACGCTTTCTTTAAAGGATGGCTGCTTCTAAGCCAACCTCCTAGCTGTCTATGCCTTCCCACCTCGTTTCCCACTTAACTAGGAATTTGGGGCCTTAGCTGGCGGTCTGGGTTGTTTCCCTCTCCACGATGGACGTTAGCACCCACCGTGTGTCTCCCGGATATCACTCATCGGTATTCGGAGTTTGCATCGGTTTGGTAAGTCGGTATGACCCCCTAGCCGAAACAGTGCTCTACCCCCAATGGTGTTCGTCCGAGGCGCTACCTAAATAGCTTTCGGGGAGAACCAGCTATCACCGAGTTTGATTAGCCTTTCACCCCTATCCACAAGTCATCCCCTGGCTTTTCAACGACAGTGGGTTCGGTCCTCCGGTGCCTGTTACGGCACTTTCAACCTGCTCATGGATAGATCACTCGGTTTCGGGTCTATACCCTGCAACTAGACGCCCTATTAAGACTCGGTTTCCCTACGGCTCCCCTAAACGGTTAACCTTGCTACAGAATATAAGTCGCTGACCCATTATACAAAAGGTACGCGGTCACCCAACAAGTGGGCTCCCACTGCTTGTACGCACACGGTTTCAGGTTCTATTTCACTCCCCTCACAGGGGTTCTTTTCGCCTTTCCCTCACGGTACTGGTTCACTATCGGTCAGTCAGGAGTATTTAGCCTTGGAGGATGGTCCCCCCATCTTCAAACAGGATTTCTCGTGCCCCGCTCTACTTAATATGTTAACGCTAATGTTTCGAATACAGGACTATCACCTACTATGGTCAGCTTTCCCACGCTGTTCTTCTACATTAGCATTAATCGGCTTCTCCCCGTTCGCTCGCCGCTACTAGGGGAATCTCAATTGATGTCTATTCCTAAGGGTACTGAGATGTTTCACTTCCCCTCGTTCGCTTCTTGTACAAGTACAAGATACTTACCTTATGGTAAGTGGGTTTCCCCATTCAGAAATCTCCGGATCACAGGATATTGCCGCCTCCCCGAAGCTTATCGCAGGCTGTCACGTCTTTCATCGCCTCTGACTGCCAAGGCATCCACCATGTGCGCTTAATTACTTGACCATACAACCCCAAAGGGTCTTTGTCAGCAATTATAACGATATCACCTATGTTTACGCTTGATTCAGTTCTCTTTACTTTGAAGACTAGCCCTTGGGATAACAAACAATGTCGTTAAAAGGCTAGTCTTCAGGTTAGCAATAACACGTGAAATGTTATTGCTAACCCAGACTCATATCTATGTTTTTAAATAGTCTCTATGCTCTCGTCAAGTCATAGATTTCCGTATAAAACAGAAAGAAGTAATCGTGTCTTTGTTCAAAGATAAATCACTTGTTTCTATTTAATACCTATTGTATTTATTTGCACTCTAAGCTACCGAGGTTTGTAGTGGTGGAGCCAAACGGAGTCGAACCGTTGACCTCCTGCGTGCAAGGCAGGCGCTCTACCAACTGAGCTATGGCCCCATGTATAATGGTGGGTCTAGGTGGACTTGAACCACCGACCCCCGCGTTATCAACACGGTGCTCTAACCAGCTGAGCTACAGACCCTAGTACGTCCTAAAACGTAAGCTTAAACTAAAGAACAACTTGTTGTGAATTCTTGCTGACCGAATGCGTCTATAAGGAGGTGATCCAGCCGCAGGTTCCCCTACGGCTACCTTGTTACGACTTCACCCCAGTCATCAACCACACCGTGGTGATCGCCGTCCTAAAAGGTTCGGCTAACCACTTCTGGTGCAATCAACTCCCATGGTGTGACGGGCGGTGTGTACAAGGCCCGGGAACGTATTCACCGCGGCATTCTGATCCGCGATTACTAGCGATTCCTACTTCATGGAGTCGAGTTGCAGACTCCAATCTGGACTACGATAGGCTTTTTGAGATTCGCATCACATCGCTGTGTAGCTGCCCTCTGTACCTACCATTGTAGCACGTGTGTAGCCCTGGTCGTAAGGGCCATGATGACTTGACGTCGTCCCCGCCTTCCTCCAGTTTGTCACTGGCAGTATCCTTAGAGTTCCCGGCTTAACCCGCTGGTAACTAAGGACAAGGGTTGCGCTCGTTGCGGGACTTAACCCAACATCTCACGACACGAGCTGACGACAGCCATGCAGCACCTGTATTCTAATTCCCGAAGGCACTCCCGCATCTCTGCAGGATTCTAGATATGTCAAGACCAGGTAAGGTTCTTCGCGTTGCATCGAATTAAACCACATGCTCCACCGCTTGTGCGGGCCCCCGTCAATTCATTTGAGTTTTAACCTTGCGGCCGTACTCCCCAGGCGGTCTACTTATTGCGTTAGCTGCGTCACTAAGGAATCAAGTTCCCCAACGACTAGTAGACATCGTTTACGGCGTGGACTACCAGGGTATCTAATCCTGTTTGCTACCCACGCTTTCGAGCCTCAGTGTCAGTATGATGCCAGGAAGCTGCCTTCGCCATCGGTATTCCTCCAGATCTCTACGCATTTCACCGCTACACCTGGAATTCTACTTCCCTCTCACCTACTCTAGCTTAACAGTATCAGATGCAGTTCCCAGGTTAAGCCCGGGGATTTCACATCTGACTTATCAAGCCACCTACGCTCGCTTTACGCCCAGTAATTCCGATTAACGCTTGCACCCTCTGTATTACCGCGGCTGCTGGCACAGAGTTAGCCGGTGCTTATTCTGCAGCTAATGTCATCGCATATGGGTATTAACCATATGGTCTTCTTCACTGCTTAAAGTGCTTTACAACCAAAAGGCCTTCTTCACACACGCGGCATGGCTGGATCAGGGTTGCCCCCATTGTCCAATATTCCCCACTGCTGCCTCCCGTAGGAGTCCGGGCCGTGTCTCAGTCCCGGTGTGGCTGATCATCCTCTCAGACCAGCTACAGATCGTCGCCATGGTAGGCCTTTACCCCACCATCTAGCTAATCCGACTTAGGCTCATCTAATAGCGAGAGCAGTAAACTGCCCCCTTTCTCCCGTAGGTCGTATGCGGTATTAATTCGAGTTTCCCCGAGCTATCCCCCACTACTAGGTAGATTCCTAAGTGTTACTCACCCGTCCGCCGCTCGACGCCTACCAGCAAGCTGGTATCGTTTCCGCTCGACTTGCATGTGTTAAGCCTGCCGCCAGCGTTCAATCTGAGCCATGATCAAACTCTTCAGTTTAATCTTGCTATGAAGCTCTTTAAAGAAGCTTCTAAACTTGGCTCATTTATTCTAGCAAATCGCTTAAAATTATGTTCGTAATGAATTAACTTTGAGTTTTTCTGCTGAGTAAATGATAATTTTTATAGTTAGAACTGACTCCGAAAAGAAGTCAAAACCAACTTTATTTTTTAGCATTCTAAATCAGCAAAAATCCACACAAGTTGTTCTTTAGTTGTGCTTTTAAATAGTGTCTTATACTGTCGTCCAGTAGTAAGATATTTCGCTTACTTATAGTAAGTAAGGCTAAATAGCGCTAAACCTTAGTGGTTTATCCTATCTAGCGAGCCGACTATCATATCATAACGATTTGGTTTGTCAAGCTTTTTATCTAATTTGTTTCTCAAGGTTCGCTGCGTTGTTACTATGTAATTTACCCTAGTAATGCTTAGCTCGTCCTGATGAGGTGCGTATTATAGA
>NZ_JAGBKN010000044.1:0-8261 GCF_017498075.1 Psychrobacter halodurans | reverse complement strand
AACCCTTGAATGGGTAGATTGGTTCAATAAAATACGATTGCATAGCACGATTGGATATGTGTCACCCTTTGAGTTTGAAAAGCGGTATTATGATAATTTAATCCTGTCAGGCATTGCTGCCTGACTCAAGTAAATTACCCTCCGATAAAGTCGGGGCGGTTCAATATGCCCAATTCAATATTGTTGTAGTTACTTGTTTACTTGGGATCTTTATATGAGTATTAAAATGATAGTAATCATGGCTGTTACTGCCATTCTTGCTTTCTGGCTTGGTATTAAAGCTCACGAACGTCACTATAATGATATTTGCTTAGATCTAGGTGGAGGCCAAAATCCAGGAAACCATCCTATCTGTGTCATTGATCGATAACCGAGACCATCCCAGATTCTGTATAACTGCCATTTAAATTTCACTATAATAACGAAAGACCCAATATGGGTAATGGTGGCTTTACGCCGATTCAGAAACTTAATATGGCAGCTTAGTTCTACTTATTTGGTGTTTTAAATATGGGGCTACTTCCCTAGCAAGTAGCTTTATCCTACTTCATATTCACTGCATATCACACCGGCTAAACCCCTCTAAAAATGCATTCACGGTTGCAGCAAAAGGGCTGTCATCTCTCATTGGCATATGCTGATGGGTGACGCGCTGCGTTTTTGGTAGAGTAAATGACGCACCATTAGCGTGCTCCGAGCATACTTTTGGATAAATCTGTTGCCAGCGTTGATAGGTGATTGCCTCAGCGCGGCTTTTTATATCCCAAAACCCAACGCGCCGCGCAGTTTCATACACCACAGCATGCGCATAGCGTTTGGATGCAGCGCTCAAATAAGCTTCTCGCATATCAGGGTAGCCAGATGCATCTTGATCGGCAAGCGCTAATAAATCACGCGCTGAGCTTGGTGGCCATTCTTCAAGAATGGAGCGCTCTTTTGCTTGTTGCCACCGCTCAGCACTTGGCTGCAAGTGCAAGACCACCTTTGCCCACAATAATGCTTTTTGTACCGGATAGTCTGCTGCCTTGGCCTTATTACCGAAGTTTAACTGCCATTCACCAAATAGCCGTACGATGTCATGAGTCAGTGCGCGTAGCTGCTCATTACTGCATCTGGCTTTATCACGCTGTGCCTGCAAAGAGAGCATCGACGCTTTGCTGGGTGTGCTCAACGTAATTGGCAGCTTGTTCAAATGCGTTGTCAGTTTTGTGTCTTGTACGAAGTATTGATGCTGTCCCATCAGTTTGCTCCTTTGTCTTTTTATTATGGCGGCGATATTTGTTGTCGTTACCAATCCAAGCGATAAGCACATCACATCGCCTCTCGTGAGTGAGGATCGGTCGTCCTAGCAGCTCTTGTTCACTGTAGTAATTTTTAAAGGTCGTCACATGCTGCTCATAATCGTGAGCGTTTAACTGTGGCACATGGGGCGCTGACTGTTTGAGACATTTATTCACCTCATCTTGTGATGGCACTATCCAATTTTTTATATCAGGCATTTTTGCTGCTGAGTGAGAAAGAGAAGATTTAGATGATGATGACGATAATGGGCACACCTCAAGCATCTTGTAAGCATTGCCTGAGCATGATGAATCAGATGCTTGAGGTATGCTTGTAGGTTGCTTGTTGTCTTTAGTATTTTTATGCCACCGCGCATCAGCGGCTTTTTTGGCGCGCTCTGATTTTGTTTTTTTATTAGTACTCGCTTGCTGCTTTTTGTCATCTAGATAGTTTGAATACAGACTGCCCTCATGCTCCTGAAAGATACCTATGCTTAATACAAGAGTTATAAAGCACTTCGATTTTGACTTTGATAGCCCTGTGATGGCTGCAATGATGGTATCATCATGCGGTATCACGCCATTTTTCCAATAGTCCATCATCAGCAGGTGCAAAGCGCCGATTTGCTCTGTATTTAGCCTTGTCGTCATCGCCAGCATCTCACCGATGTAGACCGGCAGCCAGATACCGACATCATCAGATTTACTCATGACATCCCCCCTTCTCTACTTCAGGCATCATCAAAAATGCATCCACACTCTCAAAGCGCTCAAAGCTGTCTTTTGCCAGCTGAAATAAAATATCAATCTTGTGATGGTCATAACACTGCATCTGTATAGGTACAACCCTCAGCTCACAAATGGCCAATAAGGTCGCAAACTGTTCAAGGCGACTACCCGCTTGACTGCTATCCATCCATCGACCTATGGTGGTGGGATCAACGTTGAGACTTTGTGCCAGATAACAGCGTTTATGAATGGCAACTTTTTGCAGTATGTCAGCTTGGATACTGCGTGAATGTGCAAGATGTCTATCGGATAATGAATTCATAACGGGCTTCCAACAGCTAAGGTAAGTTTACTTACCCATTAAAGCACACAAAACTTACCTTCTCAACTGCTAAGATGAGGAGATAATTAAAAAGGTGAGGTTATGCAAACACTGGGACAAAAACTATACCAATTGAGACAAGATAAAGGCCTTGCCCGTACAGCCTTGGCAATAAAAATAGGCGTATCGAAAACAGCAATAAAAAACTGGGAAGATGATGAGAATATACCAAAACTGGAGTATTTGCAGCTGTTAGCTGATTACTTCGATTGCGATATAAACTATTTAATGCAAGGTGACAACAAAGAAAACTTACCTTCATTAATTCAAGAACAGCAAATACCCACAATAAATAAATCAGATGTATTATCATTTCGGAAATATAATGAACAGCTATATTGGCTCATAATCGATGACGACGCTATGCAGCCTGTATTTAAGCCAAAGCATCTGGTACTTATTAACCCCACCCTAATGCCTCAGCCTGGCGATTACGTGGTGGGTATAAACGATGATCAGGTTCTATTTAGAAAGTGGCGCGATTGCGGCATTGACGACACACGAGGGCAAAACTACTCACAGCTGGTAGCGCTAAATCCCGACTATCCGCCCCTTGATAGTCGGTTTACTACGTTTGAGGTTTGCGGGGTCGCCACCGAGCACAGAATAAAACTAAAATAAGCTGCGAGCGCTTATACTGATTCTGTCAATGATTGATCGTTGTCTATTGCCAGAGCATCATCGGTGATAAGCATCATATGTACAAAAAAACGCAATAATGGTGAAAACTTCCATGCACTTTTATTGCGCTGAGACTCTCGATTATCTGGCGTGGCAATACCAATATGTATGGTACTGATATCTGCTTTATGAATACGCCTGATCTTATCATCTGCAATACCGGCTACTTTTGACTGCTCCTCATCATGACCAGCCATAAGCCAGTTTTTGGCAGGTAGCAGCTGTGTGGCAATATCTATAAAACGCCGTAGCATTTGCGCCTCTTTATAAGGAAAAGACACGAAGGCTCTACTACCAGATAAGCGCTGTTGGCTTGTCCTTATAAACCACTGCCAATCATCTATTGAAGTATCACGTAGGATAAGCGCGCTGTTTTGGAGCGATGATAATAGCCGAAAGTCGCTTTGGTATTGAATACTGATAGGGCTGATATCTTCAGATTTTGTAAACCGGCCTTGACCTCTAATCGATATAATCTTAGCAACCGTGCGCGCTCTATCAACGATAATAGTGGCATCATAAATATCGATATGAGTGAGTAAAGCGGCATTTTTTACTGACTCATTTTTATCGATATGCCGTAATAGTGCCCACACCCGATTGATGCCATAGCGCATAAACAAACTGTTAGATGACACAGCAGATGCGATTAAAGGCGTTGATAAATCCGTAAAAAACCTTGGTGAGGCGCGCTTATGCTTCACGATATTTCTTAATAACAGCACGCGGATACTAGGCAAGCTGACCTTATCGTTTTGGATGATCGCATGGTTTTGCTTAAGCTGTTTGTTGGCAAACCCAGTAATATTATTGATGATTTGAGTTGACAGCTTGATATCAGCAATGCTTAGAGCATAAGTTGCCATGAGTACGGCAAAGTGATGATAATACTCAAAGCTACGCTGCGGGGACAGATGCCCCATAATGCCAGATAACGCATACCAGCGATCCTGCGCGTGAATGTGTTCGCCCAATACGCTTGTCTTTATGCGTAAAATATCTTGCTCATTATAGTCCGTTAACGCGCAAGTTAGCTCAGTATCCCCGCATAACAACAACGCAAGATTACTCACTGCAGTATGCCGAAACGCATGAAAGGTATGACTTAATTGATTATCATCTATTGATATATCGTTTAAGAGACGTTTTAGCAATTGTAGCGGTACATGATCATAAACCGGATTTTTTGATGAGGATAAACTAAACATGAAATGATTAGGGTTGATACCTATGCTGCTTTGGGCGTATCTGATAAAAAACGCCAGCTCATCCGGCTGCAGTAGCGCAAAAATAGGAATACGGCGGTTGCTGCTGGCTGTTTTTAGGCCGCGATAGCTGTTACTGCGGACCACTATTGATGGCATCAATGTATCCAGCCCCTCGATATCTATAAACCTCAAGCCCAAAAGCTCTTTTTTACGCATACCAGTGCGGTATACCAATATAAACATCAGCGCAAACATCTCACGCTCTAGTATATCTACGCTGGTTAAAACCTGCTTAATCAGCGCATGATATATCGGCGGTGATACCAGCTCAGCTCGTACGCGGTGACCGCCTTTTTCATAAGGAATAATAGCGTGAGCAAAATTATAATGATCGCGTGCAAAGTTATGCAATCGCTGAAATAATTTGGCGTAATAAGACACATCACTATGATGACGTGCGATACTTTTATATTCTAAAATGTCCTCGTAGAGCATCTCAAAATCTTCAGCATCGAAAGACTCAAGGTTTTGACCTTGGGTAAAATACAGCCATTCATAACCGATACTTTTAACATATTGCAAAACGGATGAATGCTTGGGAGCTTTAGAGGAGTCATTGGTTAAAAAGTCCATTATCCAATCTAACAGCACGCGTGCATTCGTGGCAGTGTATTGCTGTCGGCGCTTCTCAACTCTCTCGATCAAGGCGGGCGGCGGGAGCTTTAGTCGTTTATTTTTAAGCTTTTCTGCAAGCTTAAAATCTTTTGTGATATCTGTAATCAAGTCTGAGTGCCGTACCTTTTTATTATGCCGACTTTGGGCATCGTTTTGCATCATTGGCTCAAGGGTTCGAATAGACAGCTGTAAAATATCATCCAAATCATAAACATAATCAGTGTCATGATAGGTAGGGCTTAAAAACTGCTCAAAGCTTTTCTTAGTCAAACCTGCCGTATCTTGTCTACCACAAAGCACAGTCACTAAGGCTTGATCGATATTGACATCATCCATCTGCTCCCAATGGTAGCTTGCATAAAATAAAAACTGAGTGAATGTTGGCACATGTAGATCAAGCGGTACCGCAATCATTGCCAAAACTCTCATAAGATAGTATTCCGCGCTTTGAAGATCATTTTTACGCGTATTTTCATACTCTTTTTGATAGCGAATAATCCAGCACTGAGTGACCAGATCAACGACACTCTGCTGAGTATTGTAGAGCTGATGACTATCGGCATCGCGCTCATTGCCATAACGCTTTTGCGCAAATCGTGGTGACACTAATAATCGCTGATTGATAAAGGGCTGATATTGCCCTGCAAGTAATGCTTTAAACCAGCCCTCAAGCATAGACTTATTATTAATGCCGCCATAAATCACACCTGAGAATATCAGCCATCCTAACACCTCGTTCTCACTATAGCTTGTGGTATTTTGCCAGAGGACCTGCGCGGCGCGCACAAGCGCGTTGATCTGTTTACCTCGAGCCACCCAACCTTTATCGATAGCGAGCAGATTATATTTGCTAGGAAATGAGACGGTAATGTTGGGGTAAATAAAATCTGCCAGCATAAAATGCCGATTTTGATAATCAATAAAGCGATTGGCCGTTTTGTAGTCACGTTTTATTTGCTTTTTTGTGTGGTTGTTTTTTGATATATGATCATGGATGAAATCTTGAAAGACCGCAAATCCTGCCGAATTGATGGGAGTCACTTGCTCATTTAGGGCCGTATAAAATGCTGCTATCAGTAGATCCCAGCGTAACCACCGCCGATCGATATTGAGATTATGGGTAGCGCTGGTTGTATTAACAACCGGTAGAAAAGTTTGTGTATGATAGGCGCAGGCTTTGCGGCAGTACTTATGCGTTCTTTTTACTTTACTCAAATCACTAGGATAGTCTTGCCGTAATTGCTCCCATTTGGTTTGTAAATTAGCGAGCAGCTCAATCTCATAATTACGAGCTTCGCTACTTTGTGCCAGAACATCAGAATATGCCACGTAACGCTTTTTTCTACCGTCAAACTTGGCAAGCTTACTAATGATATTCGGCAGCTCTACACTGTTTATAATGATTGGCAGCATGACGCACCCCTATTTATACTTATTTTATCTAAGCCCAGCATCACCGCGATGCGCTCAAACGCGTAGCTGACACTTTTTATTTGAGACTTACTTGAAGATGAGAAACGGCCAAGTACTTCTTGGCGAGCTTTTTCATGACCGATTACAGCATTAATAAGTACTAATTCCACACCCAGTTTTTCAAGCTGACTGCGTACAAAATGACGTGTCCAGTATGGATTTTCATCGATAATTGACTTGGTCATCTGATAAGCATCGCCGCGTTTAATAATGGTCAAAGCATCAAAACTATCAGACAGTAAACGTAGCAGCGCCACCTCATCACCTAAGCGTATTGCATCGATGTCTGCGCTAATGTCATGTTTTAATAAGTGACTCAGCTGATAATTTATCAAATAGTTTTTATAATCGTTCAGATAGCGCTGTAGCGTTGGACATAAGGGCACAAGCCTTTGGCTTTGTACTTGTCTGATAGGCTTGTCATCAATCAAAAGCCACCCTGATATAAGATCGATATCACTCATGTACCCAATACCATTGTTTGGACGTACGCCTGTTAAGAGGCAAAAAACAAACCATGTAAAAATACTGACTCTATTAAAATGCGTATCGGCATCAAGACTGGTATTGGTTAAGTCATAAATGTCGCGTATCACGCTGTAAGCATACTCAGGCGTTAATGCAAACACAGAGCCTGTGCTATATTTATGCCAAGGTGTGATGTATGAGCTGTCAAAATTGCAGCCATTATTTAACACCTCAAGTGATGACTTATAATGCGCAAAAATTTCCTCGCTACGATGACCACTGTAGTACATAGCAGGTGCCAGCGGCGCGGGCGTCCTACAAATCAGATCGGCAATATGCGCGTTACTATCGGCAGTGTAGCGCGACAGCACAATAGGCAGCGCCGTCTCAATTCGGCTCACTGACAGATACGGCAGCCCAATTTGCGCACGCAGCTGCTTGATATAGGCATTAATATCATTAATTGATGGTAAATCCTGCTCTAACAGATCATCAACCAGCCATTGCGGCAGGGGAATTTTAATCACATCAAACTGGTTTTCGTGCTTGGACTCATCAAAACGACCATCGCGTTTGGTGATGCCCAAACGATGCTGAATGTAGCTGCGCTGAGTGCCTATCTTAAAAATACTGGGATGACCGATATAGCCTGTTATTAATAACGACTCGACGGGTAACGCGGTGATCATAGACAACAACAAGATGCTAGCGCAGCTACGATAACTAGCGTCTATAGATTTAGCGTCTTGGTGAAGCGTGGCAAAAACGGCCTGATAGCTGTTTTTGGGTAGCGCGCGTACGTTTGAATTAAGCGCTAAATCATTTTGAGCAATATGATTTTGTTGTAGAGATAAATCGATGGTTTGGAGTGGTACTGAAAGCACTGACTTTGCTAGATTTTCATTCATGCTCTCATAGTGGATAAATGACGGCTCATAGTGATCAAGAATTTCCTCATGACTGGTGACAAGACCTTCATGCGCTTCAGTTTGCGGCGTGTAGTTTTGAGACTGCAGCGCTGGCATTTTATGATCAATGTCATGATTGGTATCTGACAGCGAGTGCACTATTTTAGCTTTTTGTTTTGGCTGCAAATTTGACATTACTGTCAGATTAATGGGCTTGATGTGTTTAGCAGGTTTGACTTTTATGCGCCGCTTTAGGTAATGCGCCTCTCTATAGGCGTTAATGATCTTGCTGATCTGACTGATTAAAGGTTTTATCAATACTAGCTTATCAATTTCAATTTCAGCCTGACTCTCCAGATTTACTAGGGTGTGTTGACAATTACCGTAAATGGATAATCGTCGCTGCTAAATAGATATTAGCAGCAAACGACTCATCCGTTTTTTCAGCACGCATGGC
>NZ_JAGBKN010000043.1:0-9923 GCF_017498075.1 Psychrobacter halodurans | reverse complement strand
CATAACGGTTAATCCCCGTGCTTACGGGGAACAGCGTCCATCGCATAGGGTGTGCTGTTCACTGCGCGGTTAATCCCCGTGCTTACGGGGAACAGGCTTTTCCTCATCATCGCAGAGGCGGGGGATGCGGTTAATCCCCGTGCTTACGGGGAACAGTGCTGCTGGGCTGCTCAGTGTGGTTGCATTGGCGGTTAATCCCCGTGCTTACGGGGAACAGCTGTCATCAACTGGGATTGCGTTGAGCGTCATCGGTTAATCCCCGTGCTTACGGGGAACAGTGATGGATCGCCAGCTTCAGCATTAGAAATCACGGTTAATCCCCGTGCTTACGGGGAACAGCGAAAAAGCCATAAAAACTCTTAATCTGCTCATGGTTAATCCCCGTGCTTACGGGGAACAGGGCTTTTGGTGCGCTATATGCCTCCGCTAAACGCGGTTAATCCCCGTGCTTACGGGGAACAGTTATAAACCCAACAAGTGACAGGTCGCTGGTACGGTTAATCCCCGTGCTTACGGGGAACAGCTCGTCTGCATTGCGATTGTATATCTGAGTAACGGTTAATCCCCGTGCTTACGGGGAACAGTTTAGCTTCCAATCTCTCTATCTCTATTAAGCCGGTTAATCCCCGTGCTTACGGGGAACAGTAGAGGTGATAACCAACTAAAACCTACAAACGCGGTTAATCCCCGTGCTTACGGGGAACAGGCTCTATCATTTGAGAATCTGAGGCTGGTACGCGGTTAATCCCCGTGCTTACGGGGAACAGAGATTTAAAAGTATTAACTGATAAAGATACGTCGGTTAATCCCCGTGCTTACGGGGAACAGATAGCAGATATGTCTACTATGTTAATACCAAACGGTTAATCCCCGTGCTTACGGGGAACAGAGAAAAAGCATCATTAGCAGAGTCCGACATAACGGTTAATCCCCGTGCTTACGGGGAACAGATCACGGTCATGGGCGGCATTGGGGTTTTCAGCGGTTAATCCCCGTGCTTACGGGGAACAGAAGAAAAAGGCACTACCCACAACACAATATTACGGTTAATCCCCGTGCTTACGGGGAACAGTGGGCGCAATCGTGACTGCTGCAACCTTGGGCGCGGTTAATCCCCGTGCTTACGGGGAACAGGGCGGTATCATCAGCTGGTGGCATCAGCTGCGCGGTTAATCCCCGTGCTTACGGGGAACAGAAATGATGAACCCTAATGAATTTAAAGAGTTTCGGTTAATCCCCGTGCTTACGGGGAACAGATTGTCTTAGCAACATTAATGATGTTCATTATCGGTTAATCCCCGTGCTTACGGGGAACAGTGATTTTTCAGCAACCAAGTAAGCGTCACGGTCGGTTAATCCCCGTGCTTACGGGGAACAGATCCTTAATCCCCTTGTCCTTCTTAATCAATCCGGTTAATCCCCGTGCTTACGGGGAACAGCCTATGATGGATATGAAGGTTTTTTAGATGAGCGGTTAATCCCCGTGCTTACGGGGAACAGTCAGTAACCAGCCGCCAGCCAGTGCGTTACCGCGGTTAATCCCCGTGCTTACGGGGAACAGGTCATACGCATACATATCAAGCGTGTGGTAGTCGGTTAATCCCCGTGCTTACGGGGAACAGTCCAATAGCATCATTTGGGTCACTCTCAGGTGCGGTTAATCCCCGTGCTTACGGGGAACAGGGAGGTTATCAGCCGCCAATGGTCACAAGCGACGGTTAATCCCCGTGCTTACGGGGAACAGGCCATTTTATGACCGTGGTTTTCGCTGATTACCGGTTAATCCCCGTGCTTACGGGGAACAGATACTAAACGTGGTTGATTTATCACCGTCGTACGGTTAATCCCCGTGCTTACGGGGAACAGATTTTTTATATAACCATCATCGGCCTCAGGGTCGGTTAATCCCCGTGCTTACGGGGAACAGACACCGATGACTAGCTCGTTTTCTGTTGTGTACGGTTAATCCCCGTGCTTACGGGGAACAGCCGCATGATGACGCTATCCGATTGCGTGATTACGGTTAATCCCCGTGCTTACGGGGAACAGTACACAAATCAGCAAAAAGCCTATTTAATTGGCGGTTAATCCCCGTGCTTACGGGGAACAGCTTGGGTATCTGACAAGCAATAGCATGTGTTGCGGTTAATCCCCGTGCTTACGGGGAACAGCTGCTCAAGCCTTGGCGTCGCAATCTACGCTGTCGGTTAATCCCCGTGCTTACGGGGAACAGCAAAACTGAGCGTTGATATCGCGTTTGCGCTGCGGTTAATCCCCGTGCTTACGGGGAACAGAAAACCCCTTCTCGACTGGAAATCAAAAGGGGCGGTTAATCCCCGTGCTTACGGGGAACAGGATTAAGTCGCCATGTCTGCTCATCGTCAGCACGGTTAATCCCCGTGCTTACGGGGAACAGGGCTGCCCTATCCAATTTCAATAATTCATTACCGGTTAATCCCCGTGCTTACGGGGAACAGAATTAACCCCTACGGGCATTTAATGACAGCATCGGTTAATCCCCGTGCTTACGGGGAACAGCGTCACTGAGATGCTGTATTGGTTGCAAGATGCGGTTAATCCCCGTGCTTACGGGGAACAGGTTCATCTGGCTAGTGCTATAAAGCCCCTGAGCGGTTAATCCCCGTGCTTACGGGGAACAGTACTCAAGTTGTTGTTAAAGCTCGTCGTCAGTCGGTTAATCCCCGTGCTTACGGGGAACAGACCTTGTAAGCGTGCTGATGGTTCTACTGATACGGTTAATCCCCGTGCTTACGGGGAACAGATAATAGTCGTTTGCGATGCGCGCATCATGCCCGGTTAATCCCCGTGCTTACGGGGAACAGGGGTTTGTTTTAAACTATGCACATCTGTAGCCCGGTTAATCCCCGTGCTTACGGGGAACAGCCAAAGTACCGCTGCTGACAAACATCGATATGCGGTTAATCCCCGTGCTTACGGGGAACAGGCATTGCATGACCCTGATTGGTGCCGTGAGAACCGGTTAATCCCCGTGCTTACGGGGAACAGGCACTCTGATAAATCGCCATTTGTTAGCGTTACGGTTAATCCCCGTGCTTACGGGGAACAGGACACATAAACAGTCGACCTATAATACCCGTCCGGTTAATCCCCGTGCTTACGGGGAACAGAGTAAAGCCCATTACTAGGAACACAAAGCCGTCGGTTAATCCCCGTGCTTACGGGGAACAGGATTAGTTTATTCACCGCTGCCAAGATTTCATCGGTTAATCCCCGTGCTTACGGGGAACAGGCTCAAAAGATTTTGCAAGACGCAATTTTGCGCGGTTAATCCCCGTGCTTACGGGGAACAGTTGAAGCCGCGTAAATATGCCCACCCTCAAATCCGGTTAATCCCCGTGCTTACGGGGAACAGTTATCGTTAGTTTTGCGGCCACGGTTGCAGGACGGTTAATCCCCGTGCTTACGGGGAACAGTGATTTTAAAGGGCTGGATTTCAAATCCGACCCGGTTAATCCCCGTGCTTACGGGGAACAGCCTCAAGCGCATCTGTTAACTCAGTAATGCGCCGGTTAATCCCCGTGCTTACGGGGAACAGTACAGGCAGCAATCGCAATGGAGGGGCGCAATCGGTTAATCCCCGTGCTTACGGGGAACAGTCAAAGGAGTGTAGTGTGTATCACTATTTTTTCGGTTAATCCCCGTGCTTACGGGGAACAGGCTGATGAAACGATATCTAAAAGATTTACCATCGGTTAATCCCCGTGCTTACGGGGAACAGCTTAACGCGCCGCCAGCTTCCCTAAATACCTGCGGTTAATCCCCGTGCTTACGGGGAACAGGATAGGCGACTCATCGACCACCGAGTAGGTGACGGTTAATCCCCGTGCTTACGGGGAACAGATATCTACTATTTTCTTTAACATGTCGCGCTCCGGTTAATCCCCGTGCTTACGGGGAACAGGCCTCAGTTGTTAGCGATACATTAAGCTCAAACGGTTAATCCCCGTGCTTACGGGGAACAGTATGCAAATACAACGGTACGCAGTTTAAAACCCGGTTAATCCCCGTGCTTACGGGGAACAGTTTAAAGTTGATATTATCCTCGGCAAACCTTGCGGTTAATCCCCGTGCTTACGGGGAACAGCCGTCTTTTGTCATCTCCACATGACCAACACGCGGTTAATCCCCGTGCTTACGGGGAACAGCTAAATCACCAAGTCACGAGTACATAATCAGGCGGTTAATCCCCGTGCTTACGGGGAACAGTGTTCTGTTAAAAATTTGCTCATGATTTAACCCGGTTAATCCCCGTGCTTACGGGGAACAGGGCTGCAAGTAACCAAAGCTAAAGCTCATTGACGGTTAATCCCCGTGCTTACGGGGAACAGTTAAATCCAAACTCTCGGGCATCTCTACATCACGGTTAATCCCCGTGCTTACGGGGAACAGCGCTCAATCAACGTTCCGATATTGCCGTTCAACGGTTAATCCCCGTGCTTACGGGGAACAGTTGCGAGACGCACGAGTCGCTGCATTTTTGGCCGGTTAATCCCCGTGCTTACGGGGAACAGACGACCAATTACCTGCCGCGTCAGGTTTGCGCCGGTTAATCCCCGTGCTTACGGGGAACAGTATTTGATGAAAATACAGATGAAAGCGACTTACGGTTAATCCCCGTGCTTACGGGGAACAGAGAAAGTCAAAAAAAAGCGGATGCAAGCAAACCGGTTAATCCCCGTGCTTACGGGGAACAGTCTATAGCCTCGTTTGAGACATGATACCTAAACGGTTAATCCCCGTGCTTACGGGGAACAGCTCATCGTTCCAAGCAGAATAAATTAAGCACTCGGTTAATCCCCGTGCTTACGGGGAACAGATAAGCGTTAAAATTCCTGCTGTAATGCTGCGCGGTTAATCCCCGTGCTTACGGGGAACAGTCATGACAAGTTTGAAAGGGCGGGTTATCCTTCGGTTAATCCCCGTGCTTACGGGGAACAGCTAGAGGTAGGTTTTGACGAACATGATGAAGACGGTTAATCCCCGTGCTTACGGGGAACAGCTAGCGTGACACTGTTTGATAGCATCGATATGCGGTTAATCCCCGTGCTTACGGGGAACAGTGTTAAGCCATCACCGTTTAGCAACTGGCGGTCGGTTAATCCCCGTGCTTACGGGGAACAGACCAAAAATCGCGCCGATAACAGCCGCAAAAACGGTTAATCCCCGTGCTTACGGGGAACAGTTCTTCAGAGAAAGAAATATTAAGCAAGAAGACGGTTAATCCCCGTGCTTACGGGGAACAGAATAATATATATAGTAGTATGGGTTACATTAACGGTTAATCCCCGTGCTTACGGGGAACAGACCTTTGTTTGATTGTTTTTTAACTTAGCTGCCGGTTAATCCCCGTGCTTACGGGGAACAGAAACGAAAGCAAAAATTGATGAACGAAAAAACCGGTTAATCCCCGTGCTTACGGGGAACAGCGTGTCTGTCGATAAAGGTATTGGTGCTGCTGCGGTTAATCCCCGTGCTTACGGGGAACAGCTGCATCTTGATAGCGCGCCCAGTATTGCTGCACGGTTAATCCCCGTGCTTACGGGGAACAGTGAACATGAGTACGAGTCGGAGCTATTTGATGCGGTTAATCCCCGTGCTTACGGGGAACAGACCAAGAGTTTATCGGTGCGTTTGGTGAGGCTCGGTTAATCCCCGTGCTTACGGGGAACAGTTCATCGTTAGCAGGGAATGTCACGACGCTGACGGTTAATCCCCGTGCTTACGGGGAACAGGCGTGATCTAAGTAAAGGTAAAGGGCTACCTACGGTTAATCCCCGTGCTTACGGGGAACAGTGCCAAGATGTTGCTGAGAAATACAGTACGGTCGGTTAATCCCCGTGCTTACGGGGAACAGTATCAAACTTACATTGTTGATGTTCTCTTAACCGGTTAATCCCCGTGCTTACGGGGAACAGCTAGCTCACTATAGTCGATTGAGCTAAAATTGCGGTTAATCCCCGTGCTTACGGGGAACAGCATGCCGGTTTTTGGGGCAGATTTAGGGGTATCGGTTAATCCCCGTGCTTACGGGGAACAGTCGCTGCAAGCATTGATGCTGATATTCGTTTGCGGTTAATCCCCGTGCTTACGGGGAACAGTAGACTGGGTAACTCTCCCCCAATTTGCTAAACGGTTAATCCCCGTGCTTACGGGGAACAGCGATAGCGCATAAGACTACACTAATCGTTATGCGGTTAATCCCCGTGCTTACGGGGAACAGATAAGCGAGACTGGCCGCAGATGGGATAAAGACGGTTAATCCCCGTGCTTACGGGGAACAGCGTAAACGCCAGTGCGTTGCCGTAGCTGGTGCCGGTTAATCCCCGTGCTTACGGGGAACAGTATCAAAAAATAACGGTCAAGCATCGGCTGTGCGGTTAATCCCCGTGCTTACGGGGAACAGCTGCTGCCGCCAATATGGATCGTGTCGATGCGCGGTTAATCCCCGTGCTTACGGGGAACAGAAGCCAATGGATAACCCCTTGACCAGACCAGACGGTTAATCCCCGTGCTTACGGGGAACAGTGGCCAATCAGATTTGGCTATCTTGCGTCAGTCGGTTAATCCCCGTGCTTACGGGGAACAGATTCAAGACAATGATGGGTGAGCAAAACACGGCGGTTAATCCCCGTGCTTACGGGGAACAGCTGCATCCTTATCTATGTCTAATATATCGAAGCGGTTAATCCCCGTGCTTACGGGGAACAGGATTGGGTTTTTTGCGTACCATGTCTGACCAACGGTTAATCCCCGTGCTTACGGGGAACAGTAAATAGTGACATCATTGGCCTCCATATTTGCCGGTTAATCCCCGTGCTTACGGGGAACAGAGCTCATATAGCGAGTAACAAGCATATCTAGCCGGTTAATCCCCGTGCTTACGGGGAACAGTCTACGTTCCCCACCTGAACTATTAAAAGCAGCGGTTAATCCCCGTGCTTACGGGGAACAGATCGGGTGTATCTTCGCTTATAGCTCCTGTTTCGGTTAATCCCCGTGCTTACGGGGAACAGGTGCCGATCAACAACCTTGTCGTAGTGAGCGACGGTTAATCCCCGTGCTTACGGGGAACAGCAGGCAGAGAGTAGCCCATGGCGTCAAATATACGGTTAATCCCCGTGCTTACGGGGAACAGTTTATAAAGTGGCTCGGCTTTTATTATTCTACCGGTTAATCCCCGTGCTTACGGGGAACAGCATGGTCGCCCCATGATAGGCTCATATATTCACGGTTAATCCCCGTGCTTACGGGGAACAGTAACGCAATTAAGGGATTATGCGTAACTGGTGCGGTTAATCCCCGTGCTTACGGGGAACAGTATGGATGCTATGCGAAAAAATGATTTAGGCGCGGTTAATCCCCGTGCTTACGGGGAACAGAGTAAGAAGAATATTACAACAAGCTAATAAGGCGGTTAATCCCCGTGCTTACGGGGAACAGATGAGTGCTATCAGGGTATCCCAGCACGCAATCGGTTAATCCCCGTGCTTACGGGGAACAGATCTGCAATGTATCAACCTGAGCTATTCCAATCGGTTAATCCCCGTGCTTACGGGGAACAGATATACGCTGGTCTAAACTACGGCAGATTGTGCGGTTAATCCCCGTGCTTACGGGGAACAGTCATTACTCCTACGCTCAGTGTTTTTAGTGAGCGGTTAATCCCCGTGCTTACGGGGAACAGAGACGGCTGACCATTAACATCACGGATAATTGCGGTTAATCCCCGTGCTTACGGGGAACAGTACTACTCATGGCTAAAAAAGCAGCCAAAAGACGGTTAATCCCCGTGCTTACGGGGAACAGCCAACTGCGCGGCGGCATCGTCTTCTTTATGCCGGTTAATCCCCGTGCTTACGGGGAACAGCTAGGTTTATTAGTTATATTGGCTATATATTGCGGTTAATCCCCGTGCTTACGGGGAACAGAATTATTTGCTATTTTTAGTTGCATTTTACTACGGTTAATCCCCGTGCTTACGGGGAACAGTTCAGATGTTTCTTCAGCGGTAACCTCTTCGACGGTTAATCCCCGTGCTTACGGGGAACAGTCGCCCATCGCTATTGGTAGAACGTGCAAGCGCGGTTAATCCCCGTGCTTACGGGGAACAGCACCACGATTAATAGCACACTCTATCATTTCCCGGTTAATCCCCGTGCTTACGGGGAACAGATAGCCCCATTCATACAAAACATTTCTCAATACGGTTAATCCCCGTGCTTACGGGGAACAGACTGCATAGATTTAATAGACATATTAGAATTACGGTTAATCCCCGTGCTTACGGGGAACAGTTAGATAAGAAATGAATTAGAAGATAGTTAAGCGGTTAATCCCCGTGCTTACGGGGAACAGGCATGGGGTATGGTTTCTAGTACCTCATTGGTCGGTTAATCCCCGTGCTTACGGGGAACAGTAGAAGCTTTACCATCGCCACGCTGTTCTAAGCCGGTTAATCCCCGTGCTTACGGGGAACAGTTATTAATTATTTATATTGATTAAGATAAGGGCGGTTAATCCCCGTGCTTACGGGGAACAGGTGCAGATAAAAGGGCAGTAGTAATAGTAGGTCGGTTAATCCCCGTGCTTACGGGGAACAGGTGCAGATAAAAGGGCAGTAGTAATAGTAGGTCGGTTAATCCCCGTGCTTACGGGGAACAGCTAGAAAGGGGTTAGTTTTTTCGCTTTCAGGTCGGTTAATCCCCGTGCTTACGGGGAACAGCCGTAACCAGTTCTCTGATGCCGCCAATATGCCGGTTAATCCCCGTGCTTACGGGGAACAGGTTGTTGATTGTAGTGGACGGCTCTGTCATTACGGTTAATCCCCGTGCTTACGGGGAACAGCTTATTTATCACTAGATTTATTAGTTATATTGCGGTTAATCCCCGTGCTTACGGGGAACAGAGCATTTATTTTAAATTAAATAGCAAATGCAGCGGTTAATCCCCGTGCTTACGGGGAACAGGATCCTGAAGCTACTAATTCTACTGTTACCAGCGGTTAATCCCCGTGCTTACGGGGAACAGTACTAAACAAGATCTAAAGATAATTCTTTAGGTGGTTAATCCCCGTGCTTACGGGGAACAGTAATAATGAAACATTTTATAAAATAGGTATAACGGTTAATCCCCGTGCTTACGGGGAACAGAGCTGTAGAAGCTCCTAGTGTTACTAATACTGCGGTTAATCCCCGTGCTTACGGGGAACAGACGGTGACTATCAATACAAACCTTTTGACCACCGGTTAATCCCCGTGCTTACGGGGAACAGAGCAGCACAAGTTAATTCTAATAGTGTAGGTACGGTTAATCCCCGTGCTTACGGGGAACAGTGGTGGTAAAGGTATCAAGCTAGAAGGAACTCCGGTTAATCCCCGTGCTTACGGGGAACAGATATTCATAGTAGGCTAGCCATTCTATAAGCTCGGTTAATCCCCGTGCTTACGGGGAACAGGTTTTCCTTCATAAACGGTTCTTCATACTGCGCGGTTAATCCCCGTGCTTACGGGGAACAGTTGCTGCTGTTGGTGCTCTTGGTGCTGCGAAACGGTTAATCCCCGTGCTTACGGGGAACAGTTTAGAGAAACTACAAAGCAGCCATATTACCGCGGTTAATCCCCGTGCTTACGGGGAACAGGCACTCATCAACAGGCAACGGCACATTTTGAGCGGTTAATCCCCGTGCTTACGGGGAACAGGAGCTGATTATAAAAACCATAAAGATTGATCGCGGTTAATCCCCGTGCTTACGGGGAACAGAAACTTGGCGATTAAATCCGCATATGTTTGCGCGGTTAATCCCCGTGCTTACGGGGAACAGATTTGCTATAGCATTTTTGTCGTATCAAACGACGGTTAATCCCCGTGCTTACGGGGAACAG
>NZ_JAGBKN010000042.1:0-10817 GCF_017498075.1 Psychrobacter halodurans | reverse complement strand
ATACGGTGCTATCTTTGCCCACTGGGCATCACTTAGGGTTAATCTAGTCATAACACTATGATTATCAATTATTCTATATATGTCAACACACCCTAAAATGTTCTCTAACGAGGCTAAGATACCGTTTGCACTCATTGTTGGCGTATCGGGTAGCTCATCCCAAATCCAAGTCCGCTTATTAGATTCTGAAAACTGCGCCAATTTAAACTGCATGAGCATATTGTTCGTATGCGTTTTTTTATTGTAATGCATAAGTAGTACAGCGGTATGCATGGCAATCGCTAGCCACAGTAGTTTCTGCTGAGCGCTTCTTTGACGTGTTACAACGATATCCTGCATCAAAATCAGCAATTGCATGATGAGCGGTTTTTTAGCCAAGTCAGATTTGCTGATTTTCATCTCATAACGTACCACAGGTCTGAGCACTAATATCTGAATAATTGCTTCAATTAAAACGTTCTGACCATCTGTGCCGTGATAGCTATCTTGTATGGCTATCACGACATCTATGATGGCTTGCAGCGCAGCTTTTCGATGATTAAAACCGTCAATGCCTTTCAAGTCTTTGATTGTATTTATAATGAGATGTCTGTTCAGCTGCTCACGTAGCTTATAGTTGTGTTTTGACACTTGAGCCTCCCTTTTTGCAGCGCTTATAATAGGTCTGCTCATGAATGTTAATCAGATAGCAAAAAGTGGGTATAGAAAAGATATTTTTTTCAAACAGTTGCTGGTTCAGCTCTGGTGTTAAAAACTCATTCATATCTTGATAGATCGCCTCAATGTTTAATATTTTTTGATATCTAGTAATAATATCAATGAGTTCATAAAACACAGTGTCTACAAAGAACTGGTCTTCGCTGATTTGTACGGTTAATATTATCTGACTTAATAAAGCTTGATCGATATTGGCTGTCTTTAGAAGATAAAAAATCTCAAAATTATTGGTTAAAAATATTCTGTTATCCTTTTTCATTAATAGTATAGGTTTGACAAAGCTCATTTTTTGATGAGTGGATAAGTGGTTAGACGCTTGGATTTGTGGTCTGATAAGCCGCTGATAGATATAAAATAAGGTACTACTCTCTGGAAAAGTAAAGACGGACTGTTTTTTTAGTTTAGCAATAGAAACATTTTCCATATTTATCACTCTCTAGTTTTTAGTTACCTCCACTCTAACTATACGATTAATATTGGCCAGATAAAACAGTCGATAGAACGATATGCGTCAACTAGTGTCGCCTATTGCTAGTACGTAATTCTGTGAGTGGTTTAAAGACAAAAAAACCTGCCATTTGGGCAGGCTTGATAAATGACATTAGATTTAAAATAGGCGTGAATAGTATGGGTTTTCTATTTAGAAAAAGTATTAAGCTGGCGCCTGGTGTACGCCTTAGTATCACTAAAAAAGAGAGCTCTAGTTTGTCGGTAGGCAAACGCGGCGCGACAGTGAATGTTGGTAAAAAAGGCAGACGTGGTACGGTAGGCATCCCCGGTAGCGGCTTGTCGTACTCATCTTATAAAGCACATGACAAACCTTTGAGATCTAAAACTCGCTCCTCATCACCGCACAGTTCTGCTAACAACGTTGATCAGCGTATTATCAGTAATACTGAAAGAAAAGTGAGTGCTTGGCTTGCTATCGGTATCTTGCTATTGCCGATTATTTTTGCCTGGTTCACGTTAAGGCAGGGACACTCGACGGTTAGCCGTGTGGTGAGTATGGGATGGATAATTGTTACTTTGTTCATGCTGCGCTAACATTCAACTGTCTAGGAAATTCATTATCGTATGAATCACCTGTTGTACCAATAGAAGCGATTAAATAATTGAAAAAAATGTTATCCGGCTTAGATAACGTTTTTTTCAATATGTGCTGTTTATAAAAACAGTATTTTCTTGCTTACAGTAGACCTCTTGTAAAAGTAATTGTAAGACACAACGTATATTATTGAACTCTACTTACTTAATAGATATGCCAAACATAGATAAGCTACTCGAACAAAGTGACGCTGGTTTTAAACGCTACACTGGCATTCATAAAGCCACTTTTTATGACATGCTTGAGGCCATGCGAAAGCATGAAGCATCTAAGACCAAATCAGGTAGACCAAGTGTGCTCAGTCTTAAGGAGCAGATACTACTAGCCCTGACTTATTGGCGTGAATACCGCACGCTTTATCATATCAGTATGGACTTTGGTATTCATGAGTCTTCTGCTAGCCGTATCATTCGTAAAGTAGAAGACGTACTTGTCGATTCAGGTAAGTTTGAATTACCTAAAAAGCTGCCTAGTCGTGTCTATGAGGACATCAGTTGGTCAGTCGTCATTGTCGATGCTACCGAAACCCCTATTGAGCGTCCAAAAAAAACCAAAGAGACTACTACAGCGGTAAGAAAAAACAACACACCTTAAAAGCGCAGGTTATCGTTCATTGGCAAACAGGATTGATACTGGACATGCAAACATCTAAACAATATGGCTTCCATGACTTGTCTGTCGTTTTTCCAAGTATGACAGCCATGAGCCTTCATGCTACTTTGGAGTTGTTCCCATGTATTATCATTAAGCACTGTTCTTGCCATAATTTAGAGAGCCATGTTTGAAATAGTCTCTTTATTTCAAAGCCTTTATACTTACTTTTCCAGATTAGGGACACACCCTAAAATCTCTCAAGTTTATGTTTACAGGATTGACGGCAAGGTTAGGGCGCGTCTTCAATTTACTCAATAGTTATCTAAATGTGTTGAAAACTACTATCAATAAAATATAGCAGATATATGGTAAACGCATCTGCTTAAAGCTTTATACAAGTCTTAACGCTCACCTAACCCTTCAGAGAATGTTTTGGTGATAGGCTTGGTAATATAGGATAGCACCGAGCGTTCTTTGGCTTTGATATCGACTGAGGCTGTCATACCTGGTTTAATGACTATTTCGTCACGGTGGTCTTCAAACTCGGCGCCCGTAATTTTGATTTGCGCTCGATAATACGGCTCTTCACCTTTCGGTGTTTGCTCCATCAGAGTATCGGGACTGATATAAACCACATTGCCATTCATAGCACCAAATATAGAATAATCATAGGCATCCAGCTTGACAGTAGCCACCTGACCTTCTTTCACATAAGCAATATCCATTGGGCTAATCTTGGCCTCAACGATGAGATCGCTACTGGTTGGCAATATTTCCATAATAATCTCACCAGGCTTTACGACCCCGCCAATAGTGGTAATGAGGATATTATTGACTTTGCCATCTGTGGGGGCATATAGGTTTTTTTCTTGCAATACTTGCGAGTAGTCGCGCAGCTGCTCAAGCTCAGTATTGAGCTCCTCTTGCGCCTTGGTCATTTCCGACTGCGCTTCTTCAAAGTATTTATTACGTTTGTTGGTGATTTGCGCCTGTATTTCTGCCACTTGCCGACGGAGCTTAATTACATCAGCCTGACTGACATCTCCATGAGCAAGTAAAGGCTCGTTCATACTCAGCTCTTGATTTGCCAATACCATCATTTTTCGTAAAGAACTAACATCCTGCTTGATAGCACGGCGGCGGCGATTGTACAGTTGCGTTTGATTGTTTATATATTCATCATACTGCAAAATATCATCTGGAAACGTTAATGGTCGCTCATATATTTCAGCTTCAAGTCGAGCCAGCTTGGCTTTTAGGGCTGCTATTTTAGAGCTTGCATTGGCGACTGCCGCTTGTGCCCGCTCTTCTTCTAAGGTAACAACCAGTTGCCCTTTAGTGACGTCTTCACCTTCTTTGACTAAGATATCAGTCAATACGCCACCCTCAACCGCTTGAATGTCTTGTGTACGAGCACTAGCGATAACAGTTGCTGTGGCTCGAGTCACCTGATCTATTTTTGCAAAATAAGCCCAAATAACTAATACAATGATACCGAATAGAGCGCCCCAAATAATGATACGGGTACGTCCAACTTTAGGATCATAAGACTTATGTTGGTAATTATTCATTGGCTTGCCCCACATTATCATCTTTATCAGACTGATCATCAGCTTTCACTTCAATACTTGAGGTTTTTTTACTGATAACACGAGTTTTTGGTTGGCTGACCTTTACTGCGGTTTTATGAGCAGGTTTTCGCTCTTCATTGCTTTGTAATTGGGCCAGCACTTTTGATTTTGGCCCATCTATCACGATTTGTTGATTGTCCATAATGATGATGCGATCAACCAATTGCAGCAGTGGCATTTTGTGAGTGGCCACGATTAAAGTATGATCTTCTCCAAAATGCTTATGCAACACATCGATACACTGTGCTTCCTGCCGATTATCCATAGAGGCGGTTGGCTCGTCCATCAATACCACCGAAGGCTTGGTTAATACTAAGCGTGTAAAAGCAACCAACTGTTTTTGTCCTCCTGATAATCCCTTGCCTCCTTCACTAATAGGCAGATCTAAACCACTAGAGTGGCTGGCAACTAGTCTAATCAGTCCCGTCTTGACCAACGCATCATACATAACGTCATCGCTAGGCGCTGGTAAGCCGATCAATAGGTTTTCTCGTAGCGTGCCCTCAAAAAGGCGATGATCCTGTTGTAGGTAGCCCACTTGCGCACTCAAAGACTCACGACTGATCTGCTGCATGTCAAGCCCGTCTAACAATACCCTGCCCTGTGTGGGCGCATATAATCCAGACAATACTTTTAATAGGGTTGATTTGCCAGAACCAATAGGTCCTAAAACAGCAATACGCTCGCCTGCTTTAATCTGTAGCCTACTGATAGCTAAAGCGGGCTGATCATTATTTTGGTAGTTGAATATCACTTTTTCTAAGTCAAAATTACCTGAGATATGACTGGGCGATAACGGGTGACTGACACCGTGATTGTCTTGCTCTAGTGAGAACAACTGCTCTATATTAAGTTTGGCAGCTTTGGCATGTGAGTGCTGTACCAATAGATTAGGAATACCCATCACTGGTGCTAAAATACGACCGCCTAAGATTGAGCAAGCGATCAAGCCACCCATGGTCATATCTCCTGACATCACTACAAAAGAACCCACAATCACAATACCGACATAGCTGACCTGTTGTATCATCTGTGACAAGTAACTTAGGTTGTCATTGGCATGCTTCATATCCAAATCATTTTTGGTGGTGATGTTCATTACATCAAGCCAGCGTGACAAAAACTTCCAGTTGCCTGATCCGGCCTTAATCGTTTCAACGCCCTCTACCGTCTCTACTAAGATACCTGTCTTGCGATAAGAGGCTTGCGCGCCCACAGCGGCGATACTGTCGATTTTCTTGCGTACACTAAGACCTAGGACAATCGCCACCACGGCGGCAACAATAGGCACTAAAGCGACTAATGGATTACCAATAATAATAATAAGGGTCACAAATATGATCGCCATCGGTATATCGACCAAGCCAAACAAAGTACTGGCGGTATAAAATCCGCGCACTTGCTCATAACCGCGTAGCTGCGCTGCCATCGACCCTACCGAGCCTGGCATTTGATCGATCCGCACATTCAATAAGCGCTGAAACACTTCGCGAGATAAGTACTGATCCAGATTGACCACCACTTTATCCATAATCTTGGAGCGGGCAAACTTCATAAAAGTTTCAAATAAGATGACCAGACCTACCCCACTCGCTAAAATAATCAAAGTGTATTCGCTACGAGTTGGAATCACACGATCATAGACCTGCATCGAAAACAGCGATACGGCAAGTGCCAACATATTGATTAAAAACGAGGCAACAACTGCCTCTACAATAATGCCACGGTAGTTTTTGAGGTCTTTTTTTAGAATCTGATCAAAGCTTAACCGTTTACGCTTACTAGGCTCGCCCTCTAATCGTATTCGCAATAGCTGAATAAAAGCATCACTTGGATGGGCACTCACATGCTCAGCTTGACGAAACTGCCACAGCACTTGTGGTGTTTGCTGTTCAATCACACCCCAGCCTTGTGTAGGATGTAAGGCCAGTAAAGGTAGAAAAGCTGCATCTGGCATGGGTAATGCCTCTGGCAGTTGCTCAACCCCTAATTGCTCCAGTACCTTAACAACACTAGATAGAGTCGTCAGCTCCGTTTGTTGATGCAGCACGCTATGGAGACGTACATTATCTACAGGATAGCCTTGCTGGGTAAGTAAAGTACGTAACGCAGTGGCCAACTGTGTTGCTTGTTCACTCAATTGCTCATCAACAGTAGGTATCGATAGCTGGGCGGCGGTATTTTCTGCAGCGTCATTTGGTGATTCATCATCGGCTTTGGCCTCATCAGAAGCTGAAAAAGGGGTACTCATGATACATATATCCTACTGGTTTACTGGGAGGGGATAAGTGTTTACCCCTGTCGCACTCTTGGGCTTGGCGACATGATCTGATTGCAATACGACTGGCTCAATAACTGCCTGATCGGGCACCTGCCTAGCAGCATCTTGACGAATAAACCAGTTTTTGACGGGATCTAGTGGGCGGAACAGCGGGTCTGGCTGACGACTTTGATCAAACTTCTGCCATGGCATCATGCCAAAATCAACTTGCAGTTTATAATATGCTGCAATAATAGACGTTCGTGTCTCAACCAACTGCGCCTGATATTGAGAATGCTCGCGCACCGCATTGAGCACCTCAAGCCAAGACTTGCGTCCAGCGATAAACTGGCGGCGATAAGAGCTCACCACAATTTGTGCGCCTGCGACTGCTGCGATCAAAGAGCGCTCTTGATCCTTAGCACTAGCAAACTGCTGATATTGGGTTTGGATAGTCTCAAGCACTTGTCGTCTTGACGCTTCTTTTGACTGTGAAAGGCTGTTTACTCGTGAGGCTGATGCCCGGGCTAGTGCCAAATTAGATAGACCCGCTCCTGGATCATAGCTTAAGCCTACCGAAAACTCACCTTCACTATTATTCTGATTGTTGTTTCTATTTTCATCATGATAATAGTCGTATTCGTACTGTGCATAAAAAGTCGGATAACGCGCCGCCTGTAATGACTTAACTTCTTGCTTAGCCGCTTCAACTTGATAGTGCCCTTTTACCACAGTAGGATTATAAAAGCTGGCCTGATCGAATGCCATTTTTTCAAAGGTTTGAGAGTAGCCTTTGGCATAGCTGACAAGCTCACCGATATTCGGCACTGGCAGATCAGCTGCTGACAGCTTACGACCAGTGATTTGCTCTAATCGAGCGATAGCAATACGCTGCTGCTCTACTGCTGCTTGATACGAGTTTTGCTCTTGTAAGATGCGATTGGTTACTAAATCCATCTCGATACGCGCCGATACACCTTGATTGACTCGGCGCTGCATCATTTCCTCAAACTCTGTCAACAGTTGCAGATTATCATAATAGACTTGCTGCTTAGACACAGCAGTGATATAGCTTTGCCATGCCTCAATGGTGGTTTTGGCGACTTGATTCTGTTGCTCGTAAATATACTCTGTGGCTGCTTTATCATCAAAAAGTGCTTGATTGACGTTGGCAGTAAGCTTGCCACCCGTCCATAATGACTGCCGTAGCTGAAACTGAGAGACCATGCCATCGTCACGATCATAGCCTGATGACAATGTCGGTGCTGGCAGCAAGTTGAGCTTGGCAGCACGGATACTCTCTGTCGTCGCCTGCTGCTCAGCACGTGCCGAACCTATCAAAGGATGGCTATCCACTGCGTGACGAATCAGACCATCAATCTGACCATTCATGGCTATGTTCGATATAGCAGATGGTGTTATTACTGACATAGGCATGACTACTTTTGCTGAGTTATCAGCAGCCACAGCGACAGTCATAGACGATACTAATAGCATGCTGATACTCAGCACTGAACAAGACGCGCTCAAAATACGGTAACGATTCATACTCATAACATCAGGCTCAATTAAAAAAGGATAGTGTGTTAATATTCAATCTATTGATATTCATGGAGATTTATCGCTTATGCCAGTGCTAGCAAAAACGCTAAAACATAGAACCATCACCGCTATAATATTGGCGCTACTGCTACATTTGATGGTTGCACTGGTATTGTACGTAACCCTATATGAAAGGCCGGACACTGACACTCAGCAAGCGACTCATCACACTCAGCCTGCACCCGTTGTAGCGCAATCGCATGATACGCCGCAAGTCAACGTAACCCAGTCAACTGAACGCCATGATAACAAAAAAACCATGCTAACAAAGCAAAAAACCGACCTGCCAGTGATAACAACTCCTACGCAGAAAGTAGCGCAAGCATCAAAAGATGCCAGCATAGCGAAAGATAAGGCACCCAAGCAACCTACTAATATGCTAGCTTTTACCGTAAACCAAAACCCACTAAATTCCAGTACTCATACACCAGATCTCGATACGTCAAGTAATAAAACGGCAAATACCAAGGCGAGCAATAAAAATACGTCTCAAACTGCCAAAAATGATACTCATAAAAATAGCCGTAGCGCTAACGACAACTCGACTCAGCAGCTACAAACCACTGCAGAATATGAGCACTTAGAGGATGAGCTAGAAGAGAACGCTGAGCGTCTATTTGCTCTCATCAATACCGTTAAAGAGCGCAATCAGCAACAGATCAACGAGCAGCGAGCCAGTCAACCTATAGAGCCTTCTGTACCTGCGAATCCCATTGATGAAGTGCTGATACCTGATTATCCTATCACCTCATTAGACAGGTCAAAAAACAACTAAATACGTAACAAAAAAAGCCATCACAGTGAACTGACCCCAAATGTTGGACGGTTCACAAGTATGGCTTCTTTGTCACAGTTATAGATAAGGTTTGGATTAGATAATAGTGGTAGTAATATCAGTATCAATCATCACATTGTGAGTACCATTACTATCACTAAAGCTATAGATATCATAGGTATTACCGTTTTGGATCGTGGTATTGTTGGTATTGGTCCAATCATTACTAGATAGCTGCACACTATCAGCAGTATCTCCATCGACAAATAGCGTATCGTTGCTATCAGTCATGTTGATGACATCACTGGTACTTAGGTTGGTCAATGACTGTACACCATTACCTAACTCAATGAGTTCCATATTATCAATTTTGCTGCTGTCAAAGCTAATAAAGTCGATAGTTTCGACAGTATTAATCAATAAGGTATCGAAGCCATCACCACCATCCATCGAAGCTTTATCTGCTGAAAACTCAATGGTGTCATTATTGCTACTTGAAATATTCAGCGTTTGTTCAGCATAAGCTGTATCACCATCCTTATCTTCTACTGAGAAAGAAATGTCTTCTTTATACGCGGTACCGTCAAAATTAGGTTTAGCGTAATAAGTGTAATCTCCTGATTCAAAGTTTAGAGCAATAGTACCACCAGCTATAGTTTGAATGGTAACCGTGGTACTTTCTTGGTCGTAAGTACCCCCATTGACGCCTTCTACAGTCATATCCCCTGTGGTACGGCTATAAGTATAAGTACTTCCATCTACAGTAAAACTCAGAACATTGCCTCCATCAGCACCATATCCTGCTGTTATCCCTTCTGTAATACCACCTTTAATTAAATTCGTGGTACCTTGAGGTCTATTTTCAGACGCCGACTCTTCAAACAAATTTTCTAATTGATTTATATCTTTTACCACAATAGCAAGCTCACTATCGTTATCTTCACCTTTTTGTCCATCAAAAGAGACAGGTGATATAGAATCAACAGAATCCACATCTCCTATCGCAAATGCATAAGACTTAATCTTATTTTCAATTAAAAAATCTGTCCATATTTTTTCTTCACCAGACTGAATACCTGTATCCTCATCACCACTGTAACCAGGAGATAACGAATTTACTCCACCTTGCCCGTAAGCAGGCTCACCATCTGTTAAAAAGTAAGAATAGTTTTCCGCACCTTCGAGCTTCCCAGGTTTGTCAAAACCTTGTATAGCAATATCAAGGGCAGCATCATAGTTAGTAGAGCCACCATTAGACTCAATGGTGCTAATAAAAGTTTTAGCATCAGCTGCTGTCATCCATACGTCTTGCGTAGAAGCTTCACCATCAAATAATGTTATTTGTACCATGACGTCACCCATTCCTGAATAACTATCAATCAATTTGTTAATTGCATTTTTCGCGACATCTAAACGAGTTTCGGTATAAGAATTAGTATAGTCTGCAAGTGCCTGCATACTACCTGATATATCTAAAATAACTGATAAATTAAAAGCTGCAGGCTCTATGAATATAGAGATGTCTCCTGAATCAACGACAGGAGAGTCATCTTCCACTGTTACGACGAGATCTCCACTTGATAATATCTCTGTACCATTATTTACCTGTAACTCAAATGTAAGATCTATCTCATCTTCAATATTTTTCTCAGGATGATCAATCGCATGTAGTAATGTCGTTTCATATGATGCCACATAATCCAAACCATCAGCTTCAACGTCATTTACCTTTATAGTCATAACATCAGTCGCAGGCTCACCTACATTCAAAACTACTTGCCCTGTCAGAGTGTCTGTATCACTATCCCAGTTCCAGACAACATCTTTGCCTTGTACTGTAATACCCTCTGGCCCTGTCAGTTGAATACTGAGATCGGCTAAAGGAATATTTTGTGCTGCAGTTAGCACTATTTGACCCATAGCCGTAGTTTCATTAGTGGTGTCATTTCCTCCTTTATCATCCGGAAGACCACCAACTAGACCCTCTTCTGAGACTATAACTGTCTCAGCCTTCACTGATGGATTGCCATCCGTACGGCCATTAATGGTAATGGTCAAGGTAGCCGTTGATTTATCACCGTCAGCATCGGTCATGGTATAAGTAATACTATCCTGCAGCGTCTCACCATCATT